>JBQMYN010000137.1:0-2587 GCA_052173475.1 Treponema sp. | reverse complement strand
TTGCATCAGCAGAATTTACAATATTGCAGGAATTGATTGCATCGTACAAGGCAATATGGTTCTGCAACAGGAGTTCTTTCTTTTCTTCTATTGAACAGGGCAACGGCAGCTCTAGCAGCGTTGCGAGGAGCCGCCAAAACCTGTTCTGCGGGTGTCCATAGTAAAAAGCCTGCATCCGGGATGCAACAGAAGGGAATGAGCCAAGAATCAGAACGCGGGAGTCTGCATTATACACCGGAGAGAAGGGATGAAAAAGCGTATTGCCCTGAGCTGTGTTCATTACTCAGTCCAGTGCGCTTATATCCAGCCGGTCAAAGCCGTCCAACAAGGTGCGGGCAATACTTTTTAGCTTTACAAGACCGTCTTGTTCACTAGACCTATTCGATAACTGTGTTTTCGAATAGGTCGACGAGTTCTAAATCGCACAAATAGCACGATTTAGAACATCGCATTTCAAGGTAACCTGTTCAGAAACGGAAGTTTCCGAACAGGTTTAATAATGCCATTCCTCCGTAACCTTGCCCTTGTACTCAAAATGCGTTTTTATCGCACCTATACACTTCAGTCCCGGCCATTGCCTGCCTCCGGGCATCCATGAGACCTCATTCGTCGTGAACGCGCTCCTTGTTTCTATTCTTCCGTGTCCTTTTTCCCTCTTAGTTACGCTGTTCATTTTGGCTCTCAGCTTGTCATCTTGAACATATTCTTGGGCATCTCTAAAAACTCGGTTAGATTTCTAGAGATGCTCGACGAGTTTTGATTTAAGTCATTATGATATAAAGACTTAAATCAAAACATCGCAAATTAAATCTAAGGTAAACCTCTAAAAAACTGAAGTTTTTAGAGGTTCCCATAGGATTCCAGTTTTTGGACACATCCAGCCTCTGTTATTGTTTTCTTAAATCTTTTGAAAATACTTGTACTAAAATAAACAACGAGATCATCACAACGATACCATCAACAAGCGGTACTGCCAACCACACACCATGTGCGCCAAAAAAGCGGGGCAGCAGCAGTACAGCAGGTACAAATAATATCAGCTGGCGGGATATGGCAAGAATACCGGCAGGTTTTGGTTTACCGATTGCTTGGAATAAGGTCATATTCAGTACCATAATCGATACAAGCGGAAAAATAGATAGTGCTGTTACGGCATCAGTTTTCCCTTTCGCAATAAGAGCAGCATTATCAATAAAAAGCCCAAGCACTTGTTCAGGAGCAGCTAAAAATATTACCCATGCGGTGGCAGCAAGGAGAATACCGAAGCCGTTAAACAAGAGTGTTCCTTTTTTAACACGATCAAACAACCCTGCTCCAAAATTGGTGCCGGCAAATGGCTGAAATCCCTGACTTAATCCCCATAATGGAATAAATGCGAGCATCATATACCGGAAAAAAGCACCCATTAGCACGACCTGATCTTCGCCACCGTATTTTTTTAATGTTGCATACATCACTGTTTGCTGGACTAACGCCAGCACTTGCATCATTAGTGCCGATACACCGACTGCAAACATCTCTTTTACAATGGATTTCTCAAGCGAAAAGCTTTGCAATCGGACATTTTTGCTAAACCTCAGAAAGTAAAGAAAGCTGACTAAGGCAAAAACAACTTGCGAAATAACTGTTGCAATAGCAGCACCGGCAATACCCTGCCCAAATACAATAATAAACACTGCGTCAAGCGCAATATTAAGTACTGCTCCTAAGCCCATTATAATCATTGCTAGCCCAATTTTCCCTTCTCCACGCATAACCATATTAGAAGCCTGCCCAAAGTTTACAAAAATTGAACCAAGATACACAATCCGTAAATACTGCACTCCTAATGTGTGCATTTCACCCTCAGCACCGATAATTGTAAGCAGCAGGGGGGCAAAAATCCAACCGAGTATCATCACTGCCGATGACATACACAGGGTAAGGACAAATACATTGCCCATAACGGCATCAACTGTTTTTTGATCCTGCCGCCCTACTGCACGGGATAAAATAGACGCAGAACCGATTCCGATGAGCACTGCAATACCGTTATTAATCAACGTAAAGGCATACGCGACACTAATGGCACCGAGTGCTTTTTCCCCGACATACTTGCCGACAAACATCGCATCGACAAAGCTGTATAGGCTAATTACCAGCATTCCGATAATACCCGGGATCCCCAATTTGAGCATGAGGGTGAAAATATTACCTGTTATCAACTCCTCTCTTTTATCTGTCATAAAAACTCCTTAATAACTGACGCTATCGTCATGTACGATGAAAATATACTGAGAATAGCGTAAATTGTCAACCGTATACGACAATTCACTCAGAGATTCCGCATTAGCAAAAATAGTGGACGGTACTATTTTCTTCGCAATGGTATTCAGCAAGTAGAGGAAAAGGGGATATTTCAAAAGTTGGTTACTTTTTGCCGCTGGCAATGACATCCTCATCAGCACAGCTGATAGCGAGTTTAAAATTAAGTCTTTATACAATAATGACTATCAGAACCGCCATGGATGGCATCGTTCAGGAATGAACGCCCGTGTTCATTCCTGAACTTTGAGTTTTTTGTTAGAAAAACTCAATACTGTTTGGA
>JBQMYN010000136.1:0-2704 GCA_052173475.1 Treponema sp. | reverse complement strand
ACGGCTTTTCGTGCAATTTGCAGCGCAAAGATACCTTCAATAGTTGAAGCTATTGCAATCAATAAGCCGAAAATAAGAAGCAGCTTTTTCCTTAAAGAAAAACGTGTTTTCATTGTATACCTCCTAAACAATGAATAATTGGGAATTAATCAACACCTCTGACGCAGAGCATCGGGATAAGTGTTCTCATAAAGTGATTGCAGCCGGCAAACATCGATTTATAAACACCTTTTTGCTGAAAAATGACCATTAAATGCTGTCCGCAGATTTCTACGCATCATCACCCGTTCCGAAAGCTTACACCTTAAACTTTCTAACTTCTTCTGCCAAATTTTCAATACTCCGCTTATTCTTCTGTGTGATATCGTTGACTTCCTGTATAGCATTCTTAATCTGCCCCGCCCCGGAAGCCATCTCGTTCATACTCTCAGTTATAATCCGAGTAAAACCATCCAGTTTTTGCATCTCTTGCGCAACGCCTTTCCCACCTTTCAGCATTTCTTCGGAACCGGCTTGCACCTCTACCGTTACTGTATTGATACTCTTAATCGCAGTCAGCACTTCCTTACTGCCATGCTCCTGTTCCCGCATTGCTTCGGTAAGGCGAGCGCTCATCTCTTTTACCTGCTCAGCAAGATTAAAGATCGTATTAAATTTTTCTTCTACCGTTTTAGATGAAGCGGCAAGGGTTTCAATCTCACCGCTTAACATTTTCAATGTAGTAGTAATAGCTTTGCCTTGCACTGAGGATTCCTCTGCAAGCTTACGGATTTCGTCCGCGACAACAGCAAATCCCTTGCCTGATTCTCCAGCGTGAGCTGCTTCAATAGCGGCGTTCATCGCCAACAGATTCGTTTGCGAAGCAATATGCTGAATAACACTGCTTGCCTCCAGCAGCGAACCTGATTCTTCGGCGATTTTCTGCGTTACGGTATTGGAGGTTACAAGCATTGCTTTTCCGTCTCCGGTCGCGGTTGTAAGACTTCTAATTACCTCATCGGTTTTACCAAGCGTTTGCCCGATGGAAGCGATGTTTGCCACCATCTCCTCCACAGAAGATGAAGATTGCGCGGCACTCGCCGCCTGAGTTTCGATGCTGGTATTCAGCTGCTTAATCGTGCGGACTATTTCTTCGATGGTTGCGGCTATTTCGGTAACGCTTGCCGCTTGCGTTATCGCCTGTTGCCTAACCCCGCCAATATTCGCACTGATTTCGTTGATAGCGCTCGCTGTTTCACTCATATTGGATGCAAGCTCACTCCCAATCTCTTCCATTGTATTGGAATTGGCACCGATAGTCCGAATAGAGTCGCTAATCTTTTCAATTGTTTTATTAAAATATATGGATAATGCAGTAATTTCATCATTACCGTTAATAGGCAGCCTAACTGTAAGATCCCCATCGCCCTGAGCAATACCAGCTAACAGTTGCACAGTACGTATAATCGGCGTGATAACAATACGATTGCAAAGAATAAATGCGACAAGCAAAAGGAAGAATGCAGTGCAGAACTCCGCAATAAAAACCATTTTTAGGTGCATTAGATGCGCAGCTGTTTTTATTTTAGGAATAAACGTAACACACCCGAATGTAACAAGCGGCAGCATAATAGGTTTTGCCGCTGCATAATACGGAATATTTCCAATCGTTTCTTCAAAGACTTCTTCTTTATTATAGGTATAATTGATAAGATTCGCGATGTGCAACTCTTTTACCGGAACAAAAAACTCGGCAGGATTAATAGTATTTGCCATTACGATATTATTCCTATCCGTGATAATAACTTTACCACCGCTTATTTTATCTTTTCCTAAAAGCGCTGTAAGCTGCGAAAGATCAATATCAAAACTGACAACGCCTTTAAACTTCCCCGTTATATCGACAATTCCTTCGACAATAGTCAACACGGTATCCCCAGCAGATGTGCGGTAAGCATCCAATGATTGCATCTCGCCGGGCTTCTGTTTCCCCTGTTTATACCACGGGCGGATTCTTGCGTCATAGCCATCTCGTCTATCAATCGGAGGATAGCTGACAAAACCGCCATTGTGATCCGTTGCAAATGATATGCGTACAAAGTCTGCATTTTCTTGTAGGAATTGTTTACAAAGATTCATAACACGTTCTTCATAGCAACCAGACGCACATATCATTTTTGAAAACCCCAATGCCGTTTGCCTATCCTTATAAGAAGTGATATCAGCTTCAACCGCTTTAACAATTTCCGAAGAGGTAAACGTCTGTATTACACTTGAAATATTCGAAAAATACAGCGTAAGTAACTGATCAATATTCTCAAATTCTTGGAGCGCTGATTCTTCCGTTTGTTGTGCAAAGAACACTGTTTCGCGCACATAATTTATCATTACAAAAGTTGATACGCCTAATAAAAAAAAGAAAAAAATAATGAGCAATTTCACTTTAAGCGAAAGAGCTTTACTAAAAAGTTGTATCTGCTTTTTAGTAGAAGAAGTAATTGGGGCTTTCATAATCCTCCCATTCGTGTAATACCGATATATAAGGTACATAGTAAAAAATATGCGGGCTGCCGTCTGATAAATAAAACCAGCCCCCTGCCCGCCCGGAAAAATTAGACCTTAAATTTACCAACCTCCTTTGCTAAATTCTCAATGCTCTGTTTATTCTTTTGCGTAATTTTGCTCACTTCATGTACAGTATTGGTTATCTGCACCGCTCCGGAAG
>JBQMYN010000135.1:0-2717 GCA_052173475.1 Treponema sp. | reverse complement strand
ATGGTTTCTTCCTGATTTGGCGCTTTTTACAAAACTCGAAATTTGACCTACTAAACACTCCTCTTTTCAGGAAACAGCTTTTGCCGACAATGATACGGATGCAGAATGTACTCCACGTTTTTCAATAAAAAATAAGCTTTTGATTGTTTTTGGGTTACTGATTTTTGTAGTTGGTTTTACACTCGGCGTTTTAGGGATTCAAGTTGCCCGTAGGGCGGTAACAGAAAAGGTTGAAACGCACTTGAAAGATAAAGCAGCTGATACGGCAGAAATTATAGATAGCAAAATAAGCCTCTTCTTTCAATTTCTTGAAGATGTCACAGATATTCCTATCATAAAAAATGAAACAGCCGCTTATAGAAGAAAAATTAGCATATTTAAAAATAAGAACTGCAGCCAATTCGGAAATTCAATCAGCTAATTTTGCGGATACCGGCGGGATGCTCTATTTACAGGGTAAAACGATCAATGTATCACAACAAAGCTGGTATCCCACTGTAATGCAGGGAAAACGCTTTATATCTGAGCCTTTTATATCTGCCGCAAACGGTAAACTCATTATGATTGTAGCAGTGCCGGTATATAATGAAGCACAAAAGATTATCGGCGCACTAAATATTTCACTTGACGGCTTATGGCTTTCAAAGCAAATTGAAAGCATTACAGTAGGAAAAACCGGTATGTGCTATATACTGGGGTTAACAGGCATTGATATAGCCGATGAGAATATACAAGCAGTAGAACACCAATCTCATGCTATGAAAGATGCTGAAAATGATGCATCACTGCGCAGTGTAGCCTTGTTTCAGCAGCAAGCGGTAAAAGCTGAAAAATCAGAAATCGGCTTTTATACACATAAAAACATTAAAACAATTGCTTCATTTGCGAAAATACCTTCAACCCGCTGGAGTGTTATTGTCCATGCTCCGTTCAAAGAGTTTATGGGGACTGTTGATACGTTAAAACTGGAAATGCTTCTTATTGGATGTACTACACTGGCAATAAGTTTGATGATTGTATTTTTTATTGCAGGGCGAATGGTATCTCCCATAAAACATACCGTAAATGCGTTACAAAATATCGCAAAAGGTGAAGGGGGAACTAACAGTACGTCTTCCGCTTACCGGGAATGATGAGGTTACCGATTTATCTGCATTCTTTAATCAAACTATTGCTAAAATAGGAGCTTCTATTAAATCTGTAGGCAAAAGCAGCAATGACATGACAGAAATAGGCACTGCGCTTGCCCGTAATATGGCAGATACGGCACAGGCAGTAAATCAAATCAGTATAAATATTGATGGAGTAAAGCAGCAAGTTGTAACACAAGCTGCAAGTGTTTCAGAAACTACCGCTACAGTTGAAGAAATTATCCGTACTATTAAGTGCCTAAATAGCAATATAGAAAATCAAGCGGCAAGCGTAAGTGAATCGTCCGCGACAATAGAGCAAATGGTATCGAATATCACATCAATTACCCAGACACTTGAGAAAACAAACGAGGTAGTTAAAACGCTTGCACATACTACTGCTGCCGGAAAAGAAACAGTGAGCGGTGCAAACCGTGCAACACAAAAAATAGCTGATGAATCCGGAGGCTTGCTTGAGGCATCCAATGTCATACAGCATATTGCAAGCCAGACAAATCTACTAGCAATGAATGCCGCTATTGAAGCTGCCCATGCAGGCGAAGCAGGAAAAGGTTTCGCCGTTGTTGCAGATGAAATCCGTAAACTTTCAGAAGAATCAAGTTTACAAGGCAGATCCATCACTGCAACATTAAAGGTATTATTCGGTGAAATAGAAACGCTATCAGTCTCTGCAAAAACTGCGGAAGAAAGATTTAATGAAATCTTTATGCTTTCAGATCAGGTAAAAACGATGAGTCAAAACCTGATGGATTCTAGGCATGAACAAGCAAACGGCAGCAAAGAGATGTTATCCGCTATTCATACTATCAACAGTATTACGACTGAAGTAACAAGCGATTCTGCTGAAATGCTCAGGGGCGGAGAAAATGCAGCGGTTGAAATGCAAAAGCTTGATAATTTAGCGCAGGTTATTACAAACAGCATGAATGAAATGGCAGTTGGAGCAGTACAAATCAACCGTGCTGTTACCGAAGTAAATGAAATTAGCCAAAAAAATAAGCACAGTATAGAAAATCTTGTACAGGAGGTGTGCAAGTTTAAGGTATAAACCATTCGATAGAAAATAGGGAACAGGGATGGAGGTGCCATTACCGACGGCAAAAAATTGGTTACTTACGCCGCCGGCATACCATACACGGTATCAACTTTGCTGACAGAGCATCTGCTAAAAATCTATACCGGAGTTTTTTGCAATATGCCCTAGACCTGTTCCGAAATATTCCTTTCAAAATAGAGATAATCAAGAGTGTATCAGTAATTGAACCTTTTATTTTGTTATGCTAGAATTATCAGCACATAAAACGCCAAGCTGCTTTTAACCAACAGTGTTGAACCAGCTTAGGACGTTATAAACACAGAGAACGCTCACAAGGAGTCCCTTATGAAACAAACAGTAAAGCTCATAAGTATAGTGGCTATGCTTGCAATCACCGCTATAGGCTGTGATCCTATAGAAAAGACAAATAAGACTAGCAAAGAAATTGTACAGCAAAACGGCGGCAATAACCAGCAAGGCGGCAGTTCAGGTTCCCAAGGCGGTCAGCAAAACGGCGGCAATAACCAGCA
>JBQMYN010000134.1:0-2763 GCA_052173475.1 Treponema sp. | reverse complement strand
GAAAAATGTACTTCCTTGTACATTTTTCATCGACGAGTTTCGGCATCGCCGAAACTCGTCGGGGATGTCATTACTGTATAAAGACTTAATTTTCATCTCGTTATCAGCTGTGCTGATGGAGCACCTCTAAAAATCTATACCTGAGTTTTTAGAGGTGCCCAATAGTCTTTCTTGAATATGTGCTGATTTGATTCATAGAGTGCTATTTTTTTGGTACATCGTTTAATGATGATTTCACTTATATCATTAACCCATTCTTCGACTATCGTTTGTATGGCAGGCTTTATTATGTGCCATGCGGGATAGGCTTCAGTATGACAGGGGGTTGCAGGTATGTTTTGTAAAAAACTTTCATAGTCGGTTTCTATGAAGTACAGAATATCAGCAATGTACCGGCTTCTTTCTTCTTTGGTGAGCTTTTGCCGCATACAGTTACGCTCAACCCTATCTTCAAATACATCTTGAATAAGCTCAAATACGTTGATAGCGGGCATGGCACAGTGTATGTACGGCTCAAATACCGCTTTTAATTGAGATTTAAGGCGTTTAACTGCCATTTTTTCATCTGCCTTGCATGATTCGTCAATCTCTTGCACCTTACGGAAAAGCTCTTGCTGATTTTCTTGGTCGTCAAACTGCTCTTTTTCCTTGCCGATGCGTCCTTTCTTACCGTTCCAATTAAAACTAATCCCGCGAATCATTATCACGGTAAAGATCAATACGGCGATAAAGGCAATTACTATCCAGCCAATAGGAGAAATGTCTTTCATAGGGTTCCTCTTTTTTGTGTGTAGTGTATCTATGCTGCATTGTAGAGAATGCCGATGCGTAACACAAATTGAGCGGGAGAAAGGTTTTATTGTAAAAATAGCATGTATGCTTTATACTGTTTGTTAGTAGGGATTGGCGGCATCCTTTCACAATGGACGATACAGATAAGCAGGTTAATTTTCTTATACGCAGGCAAAGCCGGTGCTTACAGCGTTCTAAAGCAGTAATGCAATAAGCCCGATAGAGGGAATATATCCAGCGTACTATTACCTGTAGGTCATAAAAATAAAAAGAGAAGCGATATGGCAGAACGCAATTTAAGGAAAGAACTACAGCAACTTGACATTATTTCTTTTGATTGTGTAGACGTTGCGACGAAAGAGGATGTTTTGTGATCTCTTGATAAAACTAAAGAACACATGAGTAAGAATAATGATGCAACTCTCTTAAAAAAATAGATAACTGACTTGAAAAGAAAAAGGAACGAAAGTATCAAGGAATAATTACTGAATGAATATTACAAAACTCAAAGCAAGCATTGCAGAAATAGAAAACAGCATTGCATCATATAAAAAAAACTTGAACAAAATACGTCTGATTTCTCCTCTTACCTAACACTTCATTCTCTTGAAGCACATAAAAGAGATTTAACATAACAATTGCGTACTGCACTTACAATTCATTCTAAAGAGATTATCGAAATTCATCTTGAAGGCAAGAAAGTGAATAAAGGCGAAGTCCCGTTGAGATTATTAGCGGATATATCTGAATATTGGTATAGGTGATTATGTTAAATGCAGCTTTAAGCAAAAGCAAGTAATTAATATTTCTAAAGGGGTGGAGAAAATTTCATATACCTTAGAATCAATTTACAAATTATCTGAAAAAACACCCGAACAATATGAGCCGTAATCCTTTCCTAACAAGTCAACAGCCCCCTCACATTCGGGAGCTTACCCCCTAGAACCACCTGCCTATTCGCAGCGTGTCTGCATCAGCACCGTTAAACATGTACGCCTTGCCGGTAAACGGCTTCGGAAAGTCTTTGCCGGAATAGGCGGCTAGATGTAAGCCAGTGTCGAATTGCGCTGCAAGATAAGTTTCGGCTGTTTCTAAGTTCGGTATAATTACTACTCATTTTTATGTACTTGACAAAAAGTAGCCTATAAGATACTATTTATACAGATATGGTAGTTAAAAAAACCGATGTTTTCGAGAAATGAATAAATACATTAAAAGATGCAAAAGCAAAAATCATTATTACAGCACGCATAAAACGGCTTGAAAATGGTAATTTCGGCGATTGTAAATTTATCAGGCAGAAAGTGTATGAGCTGGGCATAGATTACGCAAAAGGCTACCGTGTGTATTTTATAAACCAAAAGAATACTATAGTGCTGATTCTTTTGGGTGGGGATAAATCAACACAAAGCAGTGATATTGAAAAAGCCGTTAAAATGGCAGAGGAGATTGTATGACTATAACACCATGGGATGCCGCCGATTATTTGAATACTCAAGAGGATATAGCAGTCTATTTAGATGAAATGCTCAAAATTGCACGGGAAGATAATACGCCAGAGCTTTTTATTCAAGCACTTGGTGATGTTACCCGTTCAAAAGGTATGAGCAAAGCGGCAAGAGAAATTCAAGTAAGCAGAGAAAGTCTTTATAAATCCCTATCGGAAAAAGGCAACCCCTCTTTTTCGACAATCTTCAAGATTTTAGACTTTTTAAATCTTACGCTTTCGATTAAAAATGCTGCACAACAGCACGCTATAGCGGTTCAGCAAGCCTAATCCCCCTTGCCCTTGCGCTGGCTTTCGTTTATACTTTGCTGAAAGGACTAAATGTATGGATAATAACCACTATAAAACAGTCGGAATTGGTAAAATGATATTAAAAAAGAAAATAAACGATAAGGGAATATACCGTATCTACACTTTATTGTTGAAAAAGACAGTGATAATGAATATATTGCTATCAATCTTGA
>JBQMYN010000133.1:0-2825 GCA_052173475.1 Treponema sp. | reverse complement strand
GTGGGGGGACCCCCCCCCCCCCCCCCATCGTGTCAAGAGGTAAAACGCAAAAAATATGAAAAAAACACAACAAAATAAGCGTTTTTTAAAGAAATAATTGACTGATATGAAATCTCTGACAAATCATCTGAATGCCCTGTAAAAGATTTGTGTAAATGGCTGATCTTATTTCTCATGTAACGGCAGCCATGATATTTCTGATCTATAATTTATTTCATTAATTTATTTCATTGACAAATTCAAAAAGTCATACTACCATATATATAGTAAGCTATATGGTGGGGAATATAAGTAGGTAATCAAAATTAAACAGCAGCATGAGCGTTCTTAATGAACTACATATTCTGGTTATTGCCAAAGTGCTATAAGCGGTATAGAACGGCGCGGCAATAATGAATTATTCTTCGCTCTTATCTATGAATGGAAAAGAGTAGATATACACTAATCCTGATTACTTATTATAGGGCACCTCTAAAAACTCAGGTATAGATTTTTAGAGGTGCCTTATATTGTAAGGAGGTGTGCAATATGAACATTATTCACGTAAAAGAGCAACAAGCTCCTATAAATGAGCGGCGATGCGGACATAACCAATGGACTCATCATCCGCCGATGAAAGCTCCAAAGCCGTAAATAAGTAATGAGAAATCTTCATTGAAAAAGATTCAAAATCCCCGATTAGGATAGTAACTACCTAATCGGGGGATAAAATTAAAAAAACTAATCTCAAAGGAAAAACTATGATGCTTTCATTTCTCAAAAACAAGTATAGTATTGCGTATATCCTATTGCAGCCGTTTTCAACTGCTTTTGATGTTGGTGCTGCATACGTTTTAATGATTGCAATAGACTATGCAACAAGCGGCAGCCTTGAAAAACTGCCGTGGTATGTTGCCGGTTTTTTAAGCTATATAGTGCTTCAATTTTGTGTAGACCTTGTTACAAAGCGGGTAAAAGAAAAAGCTGTTACCACGGCAGTTATGCAGCTACGGAGCAGCTTGATGTCAAAAATACTGGCAATGAATACACAGGTATATGCACAGAAAAATTCAGGCTCATATCTTGCATATATTACCAAAAGCACAGAAAAAATAGACTCGATATTTTTCCGTAAGCTCTGCGATTTTTATCCACAGATACTGCAATTTACTGCTTCGGTGTGTTTGCTTTTTTGGCTGGATTGGCGGCTGGCTCTTTTTGTCTTAATCACGAGCTCTATCCAAATACTCGTACCAAAATGCTTAGTACCTCCTGCCCGGACTGCACAAAGCAGGGCTGTTGCAGCACATGAGAAATATACCATTGCCGTCAAGGAAATATTCGAAGCCTTTGATGTTATTAAGTCATACAATTTGCAGCAAAAAATCGCAGTGCTGCACCAGAATGCAAATGAACTGCACGGAGCGGCAGTATTAAAAAGTGCTACACTTGATTGTTTTACCGATACACTTTCTCACCTGTTATCGAGCATTGTGTATTTTGGTGTATTCTTCTTAGGTGCTATTCTCGTGCTGCTAGGCGTATTTAAAATTTCCGTTATCATTGCCGCAAGCCAGCTTGTTATCTTTATTGTATTTCCGCTTGGGGTATTAACGCGTACCATTACCGCTATTTTTGCTGCTAAAGAGATTATTCAAGAACTTGACAGTATTTTAACTCAAGAAACGGCAGCTCTGCCGCTAGTAGAAAAACGGTCGTTTGAGCAGCATATTGTCTTTGATCATGTACGTTTTATCTATCCTACAAGTCAAAATGCAGCAACCGGAGTAGTGCCGAAAGGTCAAGAAAAGACAGGAGAAGACTTGAATACCGATGCATTACAACCGGCATTGGATGATATTACGTTTAGTATTAAGAAAGGCGAAAAAATACTCCTGATTGGTGAAAGCGGTTCAGGAAAATCAACACTGTTGAGTTTGCTCTATAAAAAGATAACCGGTTATACCGGCTCCATTTCTATTGATGGAGTTGATATACGGAATATCAGCGATGAGGATTTTTTTCAGCTTGTTACCGTGGTACACCAAAATCCCTTTATTTTTGATGATACTATCCGCAATAACATTACACTCTATGGAACGTTTGATGAAGCCGATTTTGAGAAAGCTGTTGAAACTGCGGGGCTGAAAGATTTTATTGAAAAGCTGCCGAATAAATACGATACAAAAATAGGCGAAGACGGTTCCTCTATTTCCGGGGGTGAAAAGCAGCGTATTGCGATTGCACGGGCTTTGATAAAAAATACCCCAATCATTCTGTTTGATGAAGCAGTTTCTGCACTCGATGCTGATACTGCACAGCGTATAGAAACAAAGCTCCTGTCAGATGCAGATAAAACATACATTATTATTTCCCATCATGTTAGTTCCTCGTTACAAGAGCAGGCAGATAGAATTATCACCATAAAAAATACGCATCTATCACATCTGCCCAAGATAAATGCATAAGGCGCACTCCTGTTTGGAAGAGCAGGAAGGCGGGTATTGACAGTTAACGAGGCAACCTATTTGGTTGCTGAAGTTGTACCTTCCTTAAAATGCAACAGTTGAACAAAATATCAATTTTGGAGACTGTTGCATTTTAAGAGGTTGTTCTAGCAAATGCTTATGTTTAGCTTTGATTAATCCTCTCTTTATGCTATACTTACCGTATGGATGTTTCACGAAAATTGCCGATTGGCGTACAGAGTTTTAAGGTATTACGGAATGACCGCTATCTCTACGTAGACAAAACAGCGTATATTGCTCAATTAATAACGGGCAGCCGTGTCTTCTTTCTCAGCCGTCCGCGACGGTTCGGTAAGAGTCTCTTTCTTTCCACATTAG
>JBQMYN010000132.1:0-3021 GCA_052173475.1 Treponema sp. | reverse complement strand
TATCCTTCTGTTACTGATGCTCTCAATTCGCTTATTAATGTCAATTAGCTATAGTTATCAAGAGGCTTTAGAAATAGCGAAAATAGACCCTGTAGTCTTTGATCCGGCTGATGCATTTACTTTACAAGGTTTATTTCGTCTCGGATACGGCAGAGAAAAATTATCGGCAACTATTACTAAAATTGAAATTGTAGACGGCAAAGACACGGATTTACATATAGACAAACCGGTGTATGCTATTCATTTTTACTTGCAGAATACTATACAGTTAGGAGGCAGGCTATGAGCAATAATCTTGAAAAAGAACTTGAGATGTATTTTTACAACAAGGGCTATGGAAGCGAAAGCAGAAAAGAAGCGGCTGATATGACAGCATTTTTGCAGGAACATCAAGGAAAAGAAATAAACTTGTTTGATGCTATTACAGACAAGATAATGACTATTCTCTTTATTTTACTTTTGTTTGCTGCTCTTGGAATTGGCATATCTTATATCGAGATATTTATTACAACCCTATTAAAAATAGTAGGAGGTATAAAATGAAAGATGAAATAACTAAAAGAGAGTATCTTGCATTTGCAAAAGAACATGAAAAAGATGCGGACTTGCAATTTAATTTAACAGATTGCGAAATTCGGTTGTTACTACATACATTGGGATATGATTCAACTTATTACTGGGTATATTCCGCTGAATGGCGCAATGCTTTTGATAATGGAAAAGTTACTAGTCATGGAGATTGCACAGAAGCCCTTAAACACCTTTGCAAATTATCAATTATGGAAGAGAAAATTATTGATAAGCATTATGTATATTTTGCCACCGAGCTAGGCAAAAAGGTAGCAAGAATAAAATATGTGCAACTCGTTAGAAAACATAAGGCGTATTACCATGAATAACACCACTGAAACACAAGAAAAAATTAAGGAACTAACCAGAGCGATGCAGGACTTACTTTTGTATAAAAATAAAAAGTATGGAGATTCCGCATTAAGCCCTAAACAGATTTTTTATAAAGGTGATGCAGTCAATTCCATGCTTTTATACCGACCTTGTAAAAACACGCCCTGAATATCAGCGGTTTATTCCTGAAATTAAACAAGAGATACAAGAGGTAAAAGCTGCATTAAAGATAAGGAAAAGGAGAAACACTACATGACAGCTATAGTGATTTTTATACTGCTTGCAATATTCGCTCTTTTATTCATTGCAAACATATATTACAAAAAGTATACGTTTCAATGGATATACATACAAGATAGGCAGCCGAAAAAAGGTGAAGAAGTCTTGTGCTTAACGAATTGTTATGCAGAATATAGACCTGAAGGAGTTCGGGCGGTTTGTGCAATATATACCGGTTTAGAAGATAATGGATTTGGTCATTTTTCTTTTTGCGGACATGGAATAGAAGCGTTATATTGGTATCCTATAAAAGAACTGCCGCCTACCCCGCGCAGGTTCGCACACAGCCGCGCTTATTGTCAACAATGCGGCTTTCAATGCGATTCACTTCATAAAATAGATATGAGTGAATTAAAAACAACTCCTAGCGGACAGGTGATAAAGGATAAATCATCTAACAAAACCAGTATTATAGAGCAAACACATCAACAAAAACAGCGCTGTATATGCGGCAAGCCGCTTACTTTAGACACGAGTGCAGGTGGTGAACACATAAAAGACGGCTTTTGCATACCGCTTTACTTTTGCAGCAATGAGTGTTTTTTTACATCAATATTCACACCATCTCGTATTCATATTACAAGCAATGCTTAGATGTATTTGTGTAACGCATCGGCTATACCTATAGTATTCTTATCCCCTGCCGGAAAGAGCTTTTCTACTCCGGCTTTTTCTTGCGGGGGTTTTTATGTCTATGACGATAAGGAATAAACTGCCATGAAAACAGATGCACAAGTAGAGATTGTCCGCTGGCAGGGGAATGAATTGACAGTACGGCTGTCCGGAGAGATTGATAAAAAACAGATGGATTTTTACATCCAGCACCGCAGAGAACTATACAAACGGAATATGCAGGCAAACAAACGTCCCTTTCATTATCCGCCGATTGAACTGCTGTTATCCGACAAATACAAAAAACGCACGACCGGCAAAAACTCTCAAAATGCAAAATTACACGGCATTATCCGCACCATTGCAAACGATACAGGTAATGATTTTGAAATGGTCAAATATGTAATAAAGCAAAAAGCAATGAACGAACTCGGCTATCCTACCATGTGCGGCGATGATGGGAAGCCGGTATGGAATACGCTATTACATGAGCCGTTTCCGCAAAGTGAAGCAGACTGTACAACCGTTGAAGAAAGTCTTTTAATAGAAGCGGCATATTTACTTGCAGCTGAAAACGGAATCATCTTGCAATAATTTGCGTTACGCATTTCAAATATGCGATAGTATTGTTGCATAGTATCTTTCCTTATCCCCTGCTGATAATCCAAAATCTATCGGCGGGGGATTTTTTAACCGGAGAATAAACAAGATGCATAAAATATCACTTTTTGAAAATGAACCAGTAGCGGAAAAGACAATGACGGTAAAAAAAGTAGCGGAAGTTTTAGGAGTAAGCAGAGAGCTTATCACTAAAAGAATACGGGAGATTTTTCCTGAAAAAATGCAGCGTGGTTCTACAACATATTTAAATGAAGCCGAGGTTACTGTAATTAAAAAGAGGATAGAGCAAAACGCTCATCTTGCAACTTCGTATGATCATACGAAGTTAGTGGATATGCCTAAAACCAACCTTGAAAAACAGCTTTTAATCCGTCAAGCAATGCAATTACAGAATGAAATGATTGCGGAACTGGAAGCGGAAAACGAACAGCTGAAAATTGAGAATGCCGAAGCAAAACCAAAAGCGGCGTATTACGACATGCTTATTGAGCGGGGAAACGCTACCAATATCCGCACTACTGCGAAAGAATTGGGCTTTCCTGAAAAACAGTTTATTAGGTCAAATTTCGAGTTTTAGATAAATGTACAAAAAAGGCGTAATCCTTT
>JBQMYN010000131.1:0-3032 GCA_052173475.1 Treponema sp. | reverse complement strand
CATAGAAATACAAGCGGCATGGCATCCATCATTTGTACAGCGCACCCTCTTTTACCGGGCAAAGATGACCCTCTACGATAAGTCATAACAATTAAAAGACTTATCGGAAAATTCATTATCAGATTTACTGATGAAGTATCTGAAAAAATCTATACCTGAGTTTTTTGCAGATGCTCTAAACCTGTTCGATAGCCTTGCTACGGTACAGGCTTACTACAGAAAGGAATGCAGTATACAATAGACTGCATATATCATTTATAGCGTAAGGATTATGCTTACGTGTATGGAGGCATTAGTATGAAAAACATACAAAAAGCAGTATGCATTGGAAGCATCTGCTGCGCATTTTGTGCAGTGTCATGCGTTACAGCAGGTCAGAATGTACCGGGGAGTACGAAAGCATCTGTTACCGGCGATTTTAGAAAAGAGTCCTATGTGGGCGGTATTGTGTACCAGTTATCAGCAGAGGTAAAAGGACTACAGATCCAAGCTTTCCAGCTGGCACGGCTTCGGCTCGATCAACGATTAAAAGAAAAAGCAGATGGCAAATATACGCGTCCTCTTGCAATTATTTCTGACATAGATGATACCCTTGCCGATGATGCTATGTATATGGCGGATATTGTACAGCGTGAAGGGCATTGGGATAATGGACCATGGGATTATTACTATGATGCGGTAGGTTCTACTGCATGCAAAGCAATTCCCGGAGCGGTGGAATTTTTACAGTACGCCAGTAGTCAGGGTGTAGAAGTTTTCTATATTACAAATCGGGATTGGGATCAAGATGATTTAACAGTGCAGCAGTTACAGCGTTTAGGCTTTCCCAATGCCGATAAAGACCATGTACAGGTTATGAATACTGAAGGGTCTTCAAACAAAACAGAACGCCGCGAAAATGTATTAAAAACGCATGACGTTATTATGTATATCGGGGATAACATTGGCGACTTTACTGCTGCATTTAAACGGGAACTTGGTCCTATTAAACGAACAGAACTCGCCTTACATGACGATTATAAAAATCTCTGGGGAGACCTCTGGATTGTACTGCCCAATGCAACATACGGTGATTATGTCGGTGCAGTATGGTACAATGACAAGAGTAGCGGAGCAGAAAAAAGAAGCCAGCGTGTAAAAGAACTTCTTGATCACTATAAATTTACAAATGCTTCTCAATATCAGCAATGGTATAAAAAAGCGCAATAAGCAACCTTTGTAAAGTTGACAACAGGGCGGTAAAAAGTTTCTTACGGTAGGACAGTCCCTACTGTAGATTACGCCCTGACCGATCGAATAGTGAAAACTACTATGAACACATACTTCTAAAGTTATCCCGCTAATAAACTATGCGTAAATTTTAGTTTTAAAACAGGTTTCAGTAAAATGTGATGGTATCAATCGAGCTATTTGCCCGATTGATGACTCGTTGACCTGTTCGGCACTATGGAAAATCTAAGGTAAGGCAGCCGGAAATTTTTCTTTCAATTTTTGTTCCACAATCGGCGGAACCATGCTTGCAACATCACCACCAAAAGCAGCCAGCTCCTTAATAGAACTGGAGCGAAGTACGAAAAATTTAGGGTCAGGTACTAAAAACACCGTATCTATCTGGGAATCTAAGCCTTTGTTCATCATTGCTAAATCAAACTCATAAGAAAAATCGGCAACATTCCGTATTCCTCTAATGAGTACTCCTGCACCGATTTTTTTTGCATAATCTACAATGAGTGAATCCCATAAATGCACAGACACATTGTGCCAGCCTGCAACAAGCTCTGTCATAATTTCCAATCGCTCATGCTCTGTAAAACACGTATTTTTAAGCCGGTTTACAGCAATAACAATGTGTACTTCCGAAAACAGTTTTTGCGCCCGTTCAATAATATTAAGATGACCAAATGTAGGCGGATCAAAGGAGCCTGCAAAAACTGCTTTCACCATAGTGTGTTATCTCCATACATACTTTTCACGGTACTTTTTTAATGAAAGCGTCTTTGAAGCCCAACTTTCGGAATGTTTCAAGTGCCGCTCCGCGCTCGTCTTTCTTTATTGGTCCAATATACACTTTATATACCGGTGCTGCACTGTCTCCTGCTTTTTCAACACTAATCGGATATGTTTTTTCAAAACGCTTACGGAAGCCATTAACATTTTCATTGTCAGTATAGTAGGCAACCTGTATATAATATGCCCCGCTTTTAAGCGGAGATGATGCTGTGTCTTTCTCAGCAGCCGGTGTGGGTTTGGATGGTATTTGCTTCTCCGGCATAGCCGGCGAGGAATGCTGCTTTGTACTTCCGCTAAGCGGCATCTGCTTGGTGTTATCTACCGGCTCTTGCCCTACCGGCTCTTGCGGGCCTGCAGGAATCAGCACTGGATTGGTTTGATAGCGTAAGACCTCCGCTTCAGCTGGTTTTTCAGGCAAAACGGTTTCAGTCTCGTTATAGTCAGTAGTAATAGTTTCGATTGACGGCTCTTCAGTAAAAACCGGTTCATCTGCTGCCAGAGCAGCTTCGTCTTCTGCTGCTACCGCTTCCTCAGCCTCGTTTTTTGCCGATACGGCAGGCGCGGGCTGCTGTATCGGCTCAACCTCATGCACAGGAGCAACAGCAGCACTGTCTGGCTTATGCGGTGTTTCTACAACAGTAACTTCGGCAGTCTTCTGTATCTTGCCGGCAGGAGGGGTATCTTTTCCAGAAACCGGAAGCGAAGCTACTTCACGGACTTCTTCATGGTGATAAGATACCGATTCAGTTTCAACCGGCATCACCGCAGCAGCGAGCATAGGCGGTGATGGGGGTGAAATCGGAACCGGTTCCGGCGGCATAGGTTCATCCGTATTTTCAGGAGATGTAGGAGGAGTGATTGGCTCCGGCACCGGCGGCATGGGTTCATCCGTATTTTCAGGAGATGCAGGAGGAGTGATTGGCTCCGGCACCGGCGGCATGGGTTCATCGGTATTTTCAGGAGATGTAGGAGGAGTGATTGGCTCCGGTTCCGGCGGCATGGGTTCATCCGTATTTTCAGGA
>JBQMYN010000130.1:0-3415 GCA_052173475.1 Treponema sp. | reverse complement strand
GCCGAAGGAGTAGCAATATGATCATTAATCACAACATGAGTGCTATGTTTGCACAAAGAAGTGTAGGACAGACCAATGTGTCAACCCAGAAAAACATCGAAAAACTTTCTTCCGGTTTGCGGATTAACCGTGCCGGCGATGATGCTTCCGGTTTAGCTGTTTCAGAAAAAATGCGAAGCCAAATCCGTGGTTTGAATCAGGCAAGTGCAAACGCACAGAATGGTATTTCTTTTATTCAAGCTGCTGAAGGCTTTTTACAGGAAACAACCGATGTTATGCAGCGTCTTCGCGAATTGAGTGTACAGTCTTCAAACGGTATCTACACTGCAGAAGATCGCTTGTACATTCAGGTTGAAGTATCTCAGCTTGTTGCTGAAATTGACCGCATTGCAAGCCATGCACAGTTTAACGGTATGAATATGATGACCGGACGCTTTGCACGTGAAACAGGTGAAAATACTGTTACTGCTTCTATGTGGTTCCATGTTGGTGCAAACATGGATCAGCGCATTCGGGCTTATGTAGGCACAATGACTGCAAAGGGTCTTGGTGTTCGTGATGTCGGTGATGAATCAATCATTAAGATTGATACACCGGAAACCGCAAACCGTGCAATCGGTACACTTGATGAAGCAATCAAGAGAGTGAACAAGCAGCGTGCTGATCTTGGTGCATACCAGAACAGACTTGAAATGAGTGTGTCCGGTATTAACATTGCAGCAGAAAATCTGCAAGCCTCTGAGTCACGCATCCGCGATCTTGACATGGCTAAAGAAATGGTAAATTACACCAGAAACCAGATTTTAACACAGTCCGGTACAGCAATGCTGGCACAAGCAAATCAGCAGACACAAAACGTAATGTCTCTGTTGCGCTAAACCGCATGGTATGACGGAAAGGTTGCTTTCTTAGAATAGAGAGCAACCTTTTTTTTGTCCTGATGCCGTGTATGGGGGTAGCGTAA
Organism: Treponema sp.; assembly: GCA_052173475.1. Classification (GTDB taxonomy): domain Bacteria; phylum Spirochaetota; class Spirochaetia; order Treponematales; family Treponemataceae; genus Treponema. Next base: position 2,451 of record JBQMYN010000130.1, on the reverse strand, counting down.
TAACAAGTGCGCTGCTTGTTCCGGCAGCAGCAACTTTTGGAGCGGGAGCGGAAAAACGTTGCGGGTATAGTGCAGTATAGGCGCACTTTTATGGAGCGTAGGGGCGCTCCCCTCCCTATATAATAAAAAAATATTTCAAATGTCCTTCCTGTAGCTGCCTGCGAATTTTCCTTTTTATTGACTTTATATTGGTCTTATAGTATACTAGATAAATAAATTAAAGCAGAGGCATATAGTCGTGAAATATGATAACAATACACCGATATATGTTCAAATTATCGAGAAAATTAAACAAGATATTTTGACTGGTAAACTTACGCAAGGTGAAAAATTACCGTCTATTCAGGAAATGGCTGAACTGATGGAGGTAAATCAGAATACTATGTATCGGGCGTATAAAGAATGTGAAACGTGCGGCATTATAGAAACAAAGCGGGGTATTGGTTCATTTGTTATTACCGATGCACGTGTTATTGAACAGTTACGGGCGGAAAAAATCGCGCTTATTACGCGAACTTTTATTCAGGAGTTACGGGCGCTGGGATTTTCTGCTGATGATATACTAACAACGGCGAAAAAACAGCTCGGGGAGGAACACGTATGATTTTACAGATAAATGACTTACATAAATCCTATTTTGGGAAAAAAGTCTTGGGCGGCATTTCTCTCGAAGTACCAAGCGGTAGTATTTTTGGGCTTTTAGGTCCAAATGGATCGGGAAAAACTACTATCTTAAAAATTGTTGCAGGGCTACTGCATCATTATTCCGGCACGGTACTGGTATGCGGAAACCCTATCGGGCTTGAATCTAAAAAAATCGTTTCATTTTTACCTGATAGAAGTTGTTTATATGATTCTATGACGGCGCAAGATGCGATAGGTTTTTATGCTGATTTTTTTGCGGATTTTGATAGGAATAAGGCGTTTGATATGCTGGATTTTATGCAGCTGGAAAAGACGCAGCGCATTAAAACTATGTCGAAAGGTATGGTAGAAAAAATGAATCTTACGCTGACTTTTTCCCGTGCTGCACGGTTATTTATACTTGACGAGCCGCTTGGGGGAACTGACCCTGTTGCCCGCGAAAAAATTATAAAAACAATTATCAAAACATGGACTGAAGATAGTGCTATTTTATTAAGTACGCATCTTGTAGGCGATATAGAGCATATCTTTACTGATGTAGCTTTTATTAAGGATGGTGCTATTGTGCTGCAAGGCGGTGCTGAACAGCTGCGGGCAAGTAAAGGGCAGTCTATACACCAGCTGTATATTGAAGTGTTTAGCTGATTCAGCAGGTGAGCGTAAAATGTCCGGTACGCGGGTTTGCTATGGGGCATTTTGATACAGTTTATACAGGGAACGGGGGCTGTCAATGCCGATGGCATGCCGGCAGCATAAGTAACTAACTTTTGAGATGTCCCCTTGTTCGAAAATCTTATGTATGTAAGGGAGACCACTATGATTCGTATTTTTAAGTATACATTTTTGCACCGTATTCCTGCGATGCTGCGGTATAATGGCATACTCATAGGAATGGCGTGTATCGAGTTTTTATTTTTAGCAGCAGCGGAGGATCCTCATACCAGCTTTTATGCGTTATGGCTGGTTGCAACCTTAGGCGGTCTTATTGGTGTTCCGTTATATCTTATGATTCGGTGCAGCAGCGGTTATGCCCGTGCATTACTTTTTACCGATGAGAGCTATCTTATATTGACATTGCCGGTAAAAAGTGAGCATATTTTGATTGGCAGAATGCTGGCAGGACTTGCAGAGTTGATCATTTCAATGATAATTTCTGCGGTTTTTGGAATAGGTCTTTTCACGCTTAGCGATTTTTTGCAGCATAAAAATACTGCACGGTATGTAATTTTGATAACTGATACCCTGTATATGGTTTTTATTCGGAACTATCAATTGATCATTGCCGGATTATGCATGTTGCTTATAGGATTCATATTTGTTGGAACGTCGGCACTGTTCTCGCAAACAGCAGTACGGTCTTTTACGGTAAAACGGAGAAAAGGGGTTATTACACTTTTTTCCATTGTGGTGTTTATGTTTGTTATTTTCTTTATCGGAAAAGTACAGGAATGGGCGAATAGTATTGTTAATCTGCAAGTTCAGATTGATACCTATAATTGGTACTATGAAGATGCTACGCTGGTTGAATTGCATATACCGTTTACACTGCCGATTGTTTCTATGTTTGTAGCACTTGCGCTTTCAGTAGGTTCCTTTTTTTCTGCGGCGTGGCTTTTGCGCAAGCGTATTGAGGTGTAGGCGGTGGGTTAGGACATCTGCCAAAACTCGGTGAGCATGTATAAGCTGCCGTATTCACCAATCTTATAGAGAAGCCCTATACCTGTTCAATAACCTTATTATGAACAGGTATATTTTTTTGAAGGAGTTTTTATGAAATTATACCATGCTATTGCAGCAGGACTGCTG
>JBQMYN010000129.1:0-3464 GCA_052173475.1 Treponema sp. | reverse complement strand
AAAAGGCACGGACTATTAAAGATTGGAAAGCAGAGCAGCTGCGATAAAGGGCATCGCTAAAAACTGGGAACAGGGCTATCCAAAAACTGAAAGCCTATTGGCTTTTTCTGTAAGGAAATGATTCATGGAACTGTCCCAAAAATATATTTCATAGCGTTTTTGGATTGTATAAAACTAAAATAACGCTAGATATAGCGTCTACGGTGTTGCAAATAGGGTGTTTTTGAACTTATTGGATGCCTTATTGCCATCCGTAGCAGTTCTGATAGTCATTACTGCATAAAGACTTAATTTTAAACTCGCTATCAGCTGTACTGAGGAGAATGTCATTACCTAATCAGTATGATGCTGTGTTAATCGGTATATAGAATATAATTACTGAATACATTGATAATAGTTGTCTGTGCATAGCGGCTGACCCGTTTATCCTGCATATCATATAGATGAATATGCCCATGTAAAAAATATTTCGGCTTGAATGCTTTTATAAACCATAAAAAACATTTAAAACCCCTATGGCAAGGGTCTTCTCGGTCATGGATACCATACGGCGAGGCATGGGCGACAAAAATATCTACATACCTGCCGTAGCGTATCTTATTATAAATAAGGCGAGGAATAAGGGCTACAAGTTTCATCAGCATTTGACGCTCGGTGTATTGACATAAACCGTTATTATAGCGAATAGAGCCGGACACTCCTGCAAGCAGTATATTCCCTTCCTTATATGCCGTAAAACCGAGATATGTTGAACCATATCCTTGATTTTCTTTTTTACCGATCGAATGAAAATCAGCTTCGGGTGCTGTTTTATGATAGTAAGGCAGTGCCTCTAAATTATGATTACCGAAAACAAAAAAAAGCGGTTTGTTTAATGATGAAACAATAAACTCTAGATACTCCATCGGTAAATCACCGGCAGAAATGACAAAATCGACATCACTATACCGCTTTTTAATATTGACGCTATACACAAGCGGATCAATCTGATCGGAAACGCAAAGTATTTTCATACTATATGCCTTTTAGTTTTTTCAAGGTCAGTTCCAGTTTAGTTTTGTCTATCAATTCAATAGGACGATTTTCAGCAAAAGATAATGCCCCGCGTGAGAATCCGCTTGATGTTACAACAAATGCCCGTACTAAGCCTTGCGTTTTCATTTGTTCTTGCAGTGAGCGCAAGAAATTATCACCGATGATTTCAGTATCTCGTGAGTATATAAAGATTTTCGGCTGCTTTCTCACATTCCTCCATTTTTCGGTATTATCTTCAATAGCGATAACTGCACAACCCTGCTTTATCTCTTTTTGAGATTGAACGGAAAGATTAAATGCCTGCTCAGTAATAGCCCTACATAATTGCAAAAAACCGTCAGCACTGACAGTAAGATATTCTTTCATATAATCATTAGCATGAATATCACAGTATTGAGCAAGCTTATCAGGCACATCCTTAAAACGGGGGCTAACTGCTTGGATCGCCTCCCACTGCTCAATAGCGCGGTCAAGATTCCTCATTTGTTCATAACATGCTCCCGCTGCATACCGTAATCTGAGCGTATCGGGACTTCCATTACTGGTAATAAGTTTTAATGCTCGCTCAAACTCGAAAACAGCTTTTTCAATACTGTTTGCATCCATATAGCATAAGCCGCGTTCCGTATATGCTTTCTGGCGTAAATCACCATTGCGGGCAGCTTTTTCAAATGCAACCAGTGCTTTTGCATACTCTTTTGTTTCGCGCAGCAATCTGCCGTGATAAAATAAAGCAGTTGTATTATCCGGTTCAAGTGAAAGAGCCGTACCAATTTCTTGTTTTGCTTCTGTAAGCATTTTACATTTAAACAGTAATAAGCCGAGGGCTGCATGAGCAGAAGCATGTTTCGGTTTTAATGAAATTACTTTCCGGTAATGGGTAATAGCTTGCTCCGTTTTGTTCATTTGCTCAAAAAGCTGCCCCAGCGCATAATGATATTCTGCATTATCAGGATTAATCTTGATAAGCAGTGCATACTCCGCTAACGCTTCTTCATGTTGCTGAAAACGCTCATACAGCTGCGCTGTCACCAGCCGGAATTCCTGCTCTTGCGCCTTGTTTTCAAAAACAGCCCATTTATTGACCGTTTTAAATTCAATTAAAGCAAGCTCTGCCCGCCCATCTGCTAAATATGCTTTTCCAAGGAGATAATGGGCTTTTGCATCACGAGGGTTTTTTGCTATAATAGCTTTGGCGCGTTTAATAGCAGCAACGTATTTTCCTGCTTTGATATATTTTTCAATCCCTGCGGTTTTCTGAGGCGAAATAAGCGAGCGGAGAATGATAAAAGACAAAAGAAAAATACAAAAAGCAAGCGCAATAATAAAACTAATGAGATACAAAGACATATTTTTATGGTATAATTTTTGAGAGGTAATGTCAATGAATCGGCTGGGTTATCCGTCGTTATTTAAAATGAAAAAAGAAAAATACCGAATTGCAGTATATCCTGCTTCTTGGTATAATGAATATTCGCCCTGTTTGAAATGGGTAGCTGCATTGGTTGTGTTTGTACTTCAATCAGGTTTTTGCACTTCGCTTGATTTAATCGGTGAAGGGAAAAGGCTTTTGCTGAGCAATAATCCTGATAAGGCAATTCTAGTTTTCCGTCAGGCAGAAACAGAAGGAGCTGCCGATCCTGCCCTTGATTTGTATTTAGGTGTAGCGTATCTCCGTGCCGGTCAATATGCCGATGCGGAACAGCGGCTTTCAGCAGGCAAGGCAAAAGATGCAGCTCGAAGCTATTTATATTCATATAATCTTGGGAACTGCTATTATATGCAGAACCGGTTTTCAGAAGCGGAAAGTGAATATTCTATTGCATTGGATATGAGGCATAGCTATTCGCCTGCGGCACTTAACCGTGCAAATACCAGAGTACAGCTCCAAAAATATGCGGAGGCACTAGAGGATTATAAACTTTATATAACTATTGAGCCGGTAACGCCGCAAACACCCATGATACGGGAGATGATACGGGTTTTGGAGGAAGGACTGCATATACCCAATGACGCAGAAACTCAAGAAACAGCGGTAATTATCGGTAGCCCAATGCTTACCGGTACTGCCAGTAATTCAGCAGCCCGCAACGGCTCAGCAGCAGCGGCAACTACCGGTGCCGCTAGTAACGCAGCGACCCACAACGGCGCAGCAGCAGTGGCAACTACCGGTGCCGCCGGCAATTCAGCGGCTCCCAACGGTGCAGCAGCAGCGGCAACTACCGGTACCGCTAGTAACGCAGCGACCCACAACGGCGCAGCAGCAGCGGCAACTACTGGTGCTGCTGGCAATTCAGCAGCTCCCAACGGCGGCACAGCGGCAACTACCAGTGCCGCTAGTAACGCAGCGACCCACAACGGCGCAACAGCAGCGGCTCGCAACGGCGGCACAACGGCAACTACCGGTGCCGCCGGCAATTCAGCGGCTC
>JBQMYN010000128.1:0-3525 GCA_052173475.1 Treponema sp. | reverse complement strand
CAATAGACCTATTCGATAACTGCGTTTTCGAATAGGTCGACGAGTTCTAAATCGCACAAATAGCACGATTTAGAACATCGCATTTCAAGGTAACCTGTTCAGAAACGGAACTTTCCGAACAGGTTTAATTTATCCACCGATAAATATAGGGTGTATTCTGAAATATATTGTTGTCTCCGCTGTTCAAGAGGGGGCTGAATATCAAATACATCCGCATACATCAACGCCCCAAAAAACTGAAGTTTAGACCTTCTTATGTATTGTCAGCCCAACCAAATTCAGATATAGTAGATACGCTGTTGAGGATAAGAGGCTTTTAAGAATATAACCGACTTTTTGTACCCGTCGGACTGTATAATCAATAGTGTGTGGAGGTATTTCGCTTTATGCGGGAAAAGAAAATTTTTTCTATTCGTAAGAAACTGCTTATCATTTTTGGAACATTGATTACGGTGGCAGGTGTTATACAAGGCTCTTTGTTGCGGTACACTTTGCAGCAAGTTCTTACTGCACGGGTTAATGCGCATCTTATCGACAAAGTAAATGATATTGCATTGTTTATCACGAGCGATATTAAAGGCGACTTTAGTTTTTTACGCGGTTTTATGCGTAATCCTGCAATGAAGGATCCTTCGGTATCTTTTACGGAAAAAACTCAAATCGTACGCAGGGATTTCGGCCATGCCGACAGCCTCAATTTTTTTAATATATGCGATACTAAGGGAAACAGCTACTATGCCGACGGTACGGTTACCTTTGTCGGGGATACGGATTGGTATAAGAGTGCTGTGAGTGGCGTTTCATTTATTACTGAACCCCATATTTCAACAGCAACTAAAAAACTGGAAATTATTTTGGCTGTTCCGCTATTAGATAGCGATCGTAAGGTCGTCGCTGTTTTGGGAGCCGGACTGGAGGGAACCGTTATTTGCGATACCGTATCCGACATCGAAATCGGTAAAGCAGGAAATTGTCATATTTTAGGATCAGATGGAACAACGATCGCTCACAAAGATACATCAATCGTTGAAGCACAAAAAAATGCGATGGAGCTGGCAAAGACTGATAGCTCTTTAGAGTCCATCGCTAATTTTCAGCGGCAAGCACTTTCGGCTTCTTCTAACGGTATCGGTTATTATACCTACAACGGTAAAAAGCATATTGCCGCCTATACAAAAATGCAGGATACGGGATGGACAATTATTATTGCAGCCCCGGCAGAAGAATTTCTCGCTGCAATTATCAATCTACAAAAAATGGTTATTATCATCGGTATTATCATATTGGCAGTAACGCTAACTATCGTATTTTTTATTGCAGCAAAGATGGTTGCTCCCGTTCAGACAGCCGTGAATGCACTAAAAGATATTTCGCAAGGGGAAGGAGATTTAACCGTGCAGCTCCCCCTCATCGGTAATGATGAGGTAACGCGGCTTTCCGAATATTTTAATGAAACAATTAAAAAGATTAGAACGTCCATACAATCTATCGACAGCAATGCTGAAATAATGCGGTCAATCGGTGGTGAACTCGCTCAGAATATGACCGGAACTGCACAGGCTGTCCATAAAATAAATGAAAATATTGACGGCGTAAAGCAACAGGCGCTGACGCAGACTGCAAGCGTTGGAGAAACGGCTGCAACGGTTGAAGAAATTATCAAGACGATACGGCAATTAAACACCCGCATAGAAAGCCAGTCGGCAAGCGTAGCGGTGTCTTCTTCTGCCATAGAAGAGATGGTTGCGAATATTGCATCGATTACCAATACTCTTGAACAAACAGACGGGGTTATTAAAACGCTTGCGGAAGCAACTGCCGACGGACGGGATATTATCGTGAATACCGGTAGTGTTGCACAGAAAATTGCCGAAGAGTCAGGGAGTTTGATGGAGGCTTCAAGTGTCATTCAGCATATTGCATCCCAAACAAACCTGCTTGCAATGAACGCCGCTATTGAAGCAGCTCATGCCGGAGAAGCCGGTAAAGGCTTTGCCGTTGTTGCCGACGAAATCCGCAAACTTTCAGAAGATTCTGCCGTGCAGGGAAAAACGATTACCGCAACGCTTAAAAGTTTAAGTGCAGAGATCGAAGGGCTTTCTACTTCTTCAAAAGTTGCCGGGGAAAAATTTGCTACCATTTTTACGCTTTCCGATCAGGTAAAAAATATGAGTACCCGTTTAACCGAATCGATGCGGGAACAAGAAAACGGAAGCCGTGAAGTATTGGAAGCAATTAAAAATATCAGCGAGGTAACGGTTGAAATTGAAGCCGGTTCAGGTGATATGCTGAAAGGCGGAGAAGGTGTCGCACACGAAATACAGAAACTTGACGGGCTTACCAACACAATCGCGGCAAGTATGAAAGAAATGGCAGCGGCAGCAGTACAAATCAACAATGCTGTTCAAGGCGTAAAAGAAATTACCAATAAAAATAAACTCAGCATCGAAAATTTGGCACAGGAAGTGTCTAAGTTTAAAATATAATATCACATCTGTCCAAGATAAAGTAAGAAGTATAAAAAGTCTGTAATTCGTGGTATAGTTAGATTGAAAAACAGAATAATACCACAAAAGAAATTACAGACGCGAACAAGTATAGGGAACCTCTAAAAACTTCAATTTTTAGAGGTAACTTTGAAAATGCGATGTTGTAACTCGCGATAGTCCAGCGAGTTACAACTCGTCGCAATATCGAAAAATCGCAAAAAGCGAGTTTTTCGAGGTACCCTATACCATTACCGTGCAGCACTATCTTTTTTTTCCTGTATATCCGGTTTGCTTTGATCATACGGCTGCTATACCCGAAAGGCTGGAGGGTTTTAAGGTTAAAGCTCATGGTAAATGCTTTTGAAATATTCCGCCCGTTGTAATAGGTACTGGAAACTTGCCCGTCCAGTATACACTCATAAAATATATCATCTGTATCTGCACGGTACACCCGTAAAAGCCGCCCTGATAACATATCATGCAAGCGGGAGCGTTCCCGTTCTACCAGCGGATAATCATCGGTGATAAGAGTGCCGGAACATTTTAAAAGCCGCACGGAGTAATATTCATCATCTTTCAACCGCTCCCCATGCAGCGCGTTTGCTTTTCCGGTCTGTGTTTTTACTGACATACTGCTTGAAGATACGGTAATCCATTTCGGAATAAAAAGCTCTGTTTGTCCGTCGAATATTCTCATAAGGCTACCCCCTTGCTATCATCTCTTTGGTAATTTCTTGTACCAAGTCTTGTAAACTGATTGCTTTATCTGCATAAATATTGACTGTAGCGTTATATGAGTTAAAGGTAACGGCGTTGATGATGATTTGCGTTGCCGTTAAGTGCTGGATAGCGGCATTTTTTAAGTCAACGCTTTGATTGATTGTTGAAAAGCCGTTTTTAATCGCTTCGAGTAACACATCTCTATCTGCCCCTGAAAGCTGCTGAATAATAGTTCCGGCAGCTTGTGTTTTTACCTCTACACCGCCCTCTAATGCTTTGGTCGTTCCTGCAACTTCCGCCATCATTTTTTCAAGGC
>JBQMYN010000127.1:0-4051 GCA_052173475.1 Treponema sp. | reverse complement strand
GAGCCCCCCCCCCCCCCCCCCCCCAGTGCAGATTATTAGACATGGCAATGACATCCCCGGATAGACAATAGCACGGGCGATACTATATCGCCGGTGCTGTGCAGCTGTCGCGTCATTGTTCAAATCGCTCGCAGAGCGGCTAAAAACAGCAAGGAGAATACCATTATGGACATGAATGATACTATTACGGAAACGAAAGAGAAAGTTATTGAATCGATAAATGCGGAAGCATTTGTGAACGACTTAATGCATTTTATATTCGATTACGGTCTGGGCACGTACTCAAAAACCGATGCCTATAACTACCTCGTATATCTTGCAAATAAACATTCGGCGGATGCTTTTTCGATACAAACAGCAATTTTGATACTGCCTTTCTTTTTAAGGTTCCAGAAACAAAAATTCGAAACACGCGGCAAAATATAGCCTCAAATTTACAGGCGAAGAAAGGCAAAAAGTCTCTGTCGATTTTTTATCAAAATTGCAAGGCATTATACAGCGACAAAAAATTCACCTTTGCCTTTTCGTCTTCACTGAATATATCTACGAACACAGAGTCCTTAAATTTAATTTGCGATTTTAAAATTAAGGCATTGCTATATAAAGACTTAATTTTACCTCTGTGTTCTATTAGACATCATCATCTTTGAATTTCTTATTCAACCCTGAGCAAATTTCTACCAACTGATCCTCGCTCGTAATCGTATACAGCTCAAGCAGTGCCGATGGAATTTGCTCATAAACAATGCTGCCTTGATAGAATTGCAGCATAAACTCTGCAAGGCTCACTGTAGCAATCAGCTCATAATACTCAGGAGGCGCAGCTTCAGGCTCATACTGATATTTAATCGTACTGACAATAGCATGCGGTAAATTCCATTTTTCTGCTAAAGTAGAGCCGATAATATGATGTTCCATACCGGACATAATACTTTGCATAACATACGGAGGAATATTTTTTTCTGCCTGTACTTCAGTTATTTTTGCCAATACCTCAGGATATACCGAACTGAACACAATCTTTCCCAAATCATGTAATAACGCACAAACATAAATATCATCAAGAATAGCGTATTTATTGTGCTTCTTTGCAAGCATTGAAGCAAAAAATGCGCATTTATAGGTATGATTCCAAATTGCTTTTTGCTCATCACTATTTATAGTAAGAACTTGCAATGTACCTACAGAATACAGCAGATTTTGAATACCGCGAATGCCGACAAGTTTAACGGCTTCATTAATATTCATGCACTGTTTTGTTAAACCAAAAGCAACAGAGTTGACAAGTTTTAAAAGATCCGTTGTCAAGGCAATATTATCACTGATAAGAGATGCAATTGTTGCCATTTTTGCATTCGGATCATTAATTAAACGTTGTATTTGCATAATTTTTTCGGGAAACTGCGGTATTTCATCAATATAATCAACGATAACTTTGCTAAGTTCAACAACATATTTAGTCAATTCAAAATCTCGCGGAATAGTTATTCTGCTTACTGTTACATTTTCAGAAGAGATAAGTTCAAAAGCATTTTCTTTCAAGCCTATTTTTTTCAGCATCAGCAGCATGATAATTAAACCTAATCCTGCCCCTTCCGTATTGTCTATTGCTTGCAAAAATGCTTCGTCAACGCTATCATATTCTCGTGCAACAACCATACGATCAAAAATACGTTTGAATTCTGTCGCAACCATTTGCACATTATTGCGTACCTCAAAAATAAGCACATCTTTTTTTGCCTGCATAACTACTTTAATATATAAACCATGCTTTTTCTGCTGTTCAAGATAATAGCCGATATTGCTCAAACTTTCCTGTTTAAAATTTTTGATACCCTCATCATACGCAGTTTGATCATAAATATCAAACCCTTTCTCTTGAAAATACATACGCTTTGTATTTGCTTTTTTTGCATTTGTGGTCAACTCATTTAAACAGTAAATAATGTAGTCTTCGATAGCTTCTTTATGCACTGTTTTTAAAAATATACGGGCAACCGTCATAATATATGCTTCTGTCTCACGCGGGAGTGTATACGTATTTATAGAAATAGGAACCCCCATTTGTATTGCCTGTCGTATTTTTTCCGTATTGATTTGTGTACTAACATTCTCGCTCATACTACATATTATAGAAGAAATACCATATTTCTGCAACCGTAGAAAAAGAAAAAAACAACAGTGCAAACTCTGAGCATCGTTTGCATACTTCGATAGTTAGGTTTGTTCTTTATTATTTTTTGAATGAGATAAAATTAGTGATTAGTCTGTATACAGCAAGGAATAATTTATGGAGAATAGGGGATTCGAACCCCTGACCTATTGATTGCGAACCAATCGCTCTACCAACTGAGCTAATTCCCCAAACAGTACTATAGCAATGATACGGTTTTTTTTACTTTTAGGCAAGTATTTAAACGAAATAAAAAGAAAAAAGAGGCATTGAGAGAGTACTGCATTACGTCGTTTTAAACTGCAACAACCACGAATAAAATGATTTTGACGTGTCTTTATCTCCGTTGTTTCGATAATTTTTCATATAATTTGAACAGCTCTGCCACGCACTCGCTCTCCGGCTGTCGGATTTCCCCGAAAAGCTACGGAGTTTCGGCAAACTTCAACGTCTGTGAACGCGTCGAGGATTTTCGGAACATCTCAGTCGCTTTTATGTACGCAGAAATCAACTTTGAAGATCGGAGTTCTTTCGGCGAATCATCACGACGCCAGAGGCAAAAACGCTCACCCCTGTTCAGGAGCTCATCACCGCCCACATATTTCCGCACGAATCGAGCATTTGCTTTGTTCTCGCAAATGGTTTCCTCGGCTTCTTCTTTCGTGAGGATAAGATGACCGCCATCAATCGGCATGCTTCCGTACACAATTTCCGGCACGGGGCATAAGGGCTTCGCGCGGTTCTCGATAAATACATCAGCTGCGTCTATCAGATAGTCGTTAATCTGTTTGGCTTCTTTTCGGTTCCCGCCTTCGTCAAAGATGTATTTCTGTTTCTGCATGACATTCTTGTGCGAAAACCCGATTATCATGCAGTGCACAAGAGCCTTTTCCGTACTTTCCGAATCCCAAGGTATAACTTCGGCAGCCAAATAAGGATGCCTCGTTAACCGATGAGTTTGCCTTACGGCAAACATTACTGATTGTATGTGCGCTACCGCACACGAATGCAGCAGTCTTCGAGAATTGATACCCTCTCAACTGCTGCATTTTAAGGAACGGAAAGTGCGCCATGCAAAATCAATCGAAAGACCCTCCTTTGAAAGGTATTTCCATAAAGTCAGAACTTGCTCACCTTGCGTGATTGAGTTCGTAGAGACAAACGCACATTGTGTCTGCGTCTCCTTTAGAAGCGCAATCGCCTTTGCATACCAACACGAAACAAGGAATGTAAGGGGACTAAGTTTTTCTTGAAAGGCTTGGATTTCTTTTTTCTGCTTTTGGCTCATAGTGATATAAGCCTTGTCAAAGTTTATGTCATCAGGGCTTATCCCCATGATGTTCGTAAACTCAAGCTTTAAGCCGTCCATAAAAAGCGGGTCAATTACCTTGTGAATGTTCGCGATGCTCGTGTAATGCATTCCGCCCTTACGCCTTGTTTCGGGGTTCAGCGTGCTTTCAAAAACGGCACCGAAAATCGTAAGGCTGATTTCCGACCAGTTGAACGGTGCGCAGTGGTTTACAATTACATCGACAATCTCCTCTGTAAAGTTCGGAATCTCAATCTGCTCGTCTTTGAACAAGCCTCCATTCACATAAGGAAACGGTTTAAGGCTTTCATCGTATTTGTCACGGTCTTCAATTTTTGTGTCCAGACCCTTGAACAACTCAATCATCGCCTTGCGAAGATTCGGTAGGTTGAAACTTTTTATATAATCCTCAAAGCTGGTTTTCGTAGCAAAAATACCCGCGTCCTCTGCGTATAAACAGAAAGGCACCTCTAAAAACTACGTAAATAAAAAAGGGGATTTTCATGCTAGAAAAGGGCATTTTTCAATGTTTTCGACTGAGGTTTTCCTATAGTTTTTCCTACACTATA
>JBQMYN010000126.1:0-4149 GCA_052173475.1 Treponema sp. | reverse complement strand
AGCCGATAGGCATTTTCCTTTTAGCAGTATTCATACCAGTAGTGTAGCACGGAAAGCGTTAAAAATCAAATGATATGCAGATCGCTGAAAGGGAATGAAAGCCCTGATTGCGCTTCAGCGGCGTATTGACCAACTAAGGGATTATGCTGCATAATCAGCAGTATGAGTCATACCATCAGTGCATTATCAGGAAATTGGGAACCGCAGAACAAAGACCGTTTAGAAAAACTTTGTTCCGAAAAAGCTTTTGCCGGCAATTATGCAGTATTTGATTGGGATTTTACCTGTATTTTCTACGATGTACAGGATAGTCTTTTTTTGTATCAGCTTGAGAATCTTTGCTTTAAACTTTCTCCGGAATTATTTTCTCAGGCAATACGATCTGAAATACCACAAGATGTTCCATTTAAACTGCACGGCAATCATGCCGGCAAACTAACGGCAGCACTGTTAAGCAGCGACTTGGACAAGCGATATAATTTTTTATATCATCAGTATACGGGATTAAACGGCAGCCGCCGGCTTGACGAAATACAACAAACCGCCGAGTATGCAGATTTTAAGGTAAAAATGCTTGCATTGATGCAGCTTTCTTTTACAATTTGCCCTACTGATATAGCGCACGCAATGTCTACCGGTATGACCAGAGAAGAATTATCCCAACTAACGCATAAAGCAATTGCCGATGCCCTTTCCTCGACAATTACACGCGAACAGCTCACATCTCCTGCCGAATGTGCGGGAGAAGCAGGGGTAGTACATGCTGTGTATCAAAAAGGCATCCGGCTGCAGCCTGAAATACAAGCATTGATGCAGTACTTGCAGCAGCATGGCATAGAGCCGTATATTTGTTCCGCTTCTCAGGAAGATACAGTACGCGTATTTGCAAGTTCTCCGCAGTACGGATATGGCATTAAACCTGAAAACGTTTTTGGCAGAAGGCGAATGCTCGATGCTCAAAACCGGTTTACCGCATCTTCGGATCGCTCAATTCCTCAAACATGGAAAGAAGGCAAAGCCGCCGCAATCCGCACACTGATTGCACCTCGGCATGGTAACCGCCCGCCGATATTGATAGCGGGAGACAGCGATGGGGATGTCCCAATGATGAATGCCTATAAGGATGCAGCTGTTTTACTCATATTTGATAGAGGTTTTGACAGCTCAACACAAATATACCCGCTTATTCAGCAAGGTATAGCGCAAAAAACACATTCTGATGCGCGTATTCTTGTACAACACCGTAATGAAGCAGAAGGAGTATTTCAAAAGGAACCGGCAAATCGCTCGTTGTAATAACCGCAGAGGCGAATAGGATTTCAGTATATTAGACCTGTTCTTATAGAAGCAGTATGCAAAAAAAAATTTTTACACTTTCAGCAGATGACGCTCACCGCCGCATTGATAGAGTGCTTCGGAAATTTTTGGTTACGGTACCATTGTCAGGCATTTATAGTGCGCTGCGCAAAGGCTTAATCCGTATCAATGGCAAACGGGTAAAGGCAGACTATATAACATCTAAAGGCGATATACTAGCAATAGCTTCCCTGCTTATTCCCTCTTCACCATCTGCGGAGGCAGTAAATAAGAAGCAGTGCGCAGCAAATAGCCGCCTCGGTAGAGCAGCTGGCGGGAGTGAAACGTTCTCTATTCTTTTGCGAACGCAGGATATTCTTGCGATCAATAAGCCTGCCGGAATTTCCGTACATGGGGAGCAGAGCCTGACACACAGACTTTTACAAAACAGCGCGGATATTTTTGCTCCGGCAATATATTCTTTATCATTTAAAGCCGGCCCCTTACATCGTTTGGATAAACATACAACAGGCTGTATATGCTTTTCTCAAAGTCTGCACGGAGCGCAATGGTTTTCAGACAACCTACGAAGACAGCGGATAATAAAATACTACCTTGGTATTGTTGAAGGGAAACCGAAAAGCGGACGTCTCAAGACCTGCGAAGAATCCGGAGAAGCACTGACATATTACACTGCTGCGGCATATAATACTGAACTAAACTGTACGCTCGTGCTCTTCCGCCCTGTTACCGGCAGAAAACATCAAATACGGAAACATGCACACTATATCGGCTATCCGCTTGTTGGAGATTCCCAGTATGGAAGCAGACATACACTGCCTGCCTATTCCGCATATTTTTTACACGCATGGAAGCTGATATTTCCCCGCGACCGCCCGCATGGTATTCCTGCACAGCTGGAAGCCCCGCTTTTCGCCAATGCCGTAGCACTGACCAACCGGCTTTTCCCCGGCTGGGAGGCATCGCTCAGAGCTATTATAGACAGCCTTATACCTTAAATTTCCCTACCTCAGCGGAAAGGGATTCAATACTCTGCTTATTCTTCTGTGTAATTTTACTCACTTCAGTAATTGCATTATTGATTTGCATTGCGCCGGATGCCATTTCAGTCATGCTTTTTGATAGAAATTGGGTAAGAGAATCGAGGGTACGTATTTCGTTGGCAATACCTTCGCCGCCGCGCAGCATTTCTTCTGATCCGGCTTGTACTTCTTCTGTTATCGTTTGTATTGTTGCAATAGCACTTAACACTTCACGGCTGCCAGTCTCCTGCTCAAGCATGGCTTCCATCAACCGGTTGCTCATATCTTTTACCTGTTCCGAAAGTGTAAAAATTATATTGAACTTTTCTCCTGCTATTTTTGATGAATCTGACAATGTTTCAATTTCACCTGAAAGGCTCTTCAATGTTGCGGTAATAGTCTTTCCTTGCGTACTTGATTCTTCTGCAAGTTTGCGGATTTCATCGGCAACAACAGCAAAACCCTTACCGGCTTCCCCCGCATGGGCAGCTTCTATTGCAGCATTCATTGCAAGCAGGTTTGTTTGACTTGCGATATGCTGAATAACATTGCTTGCTTCAAGCAAACTTCCTGATTCTTCTGTGATTTTTTGCGTTACCCTACTAGAGCCGGTAATAGATTCTTTACCATCAGCGGTGGCAGAAGCGAGTGTTTTAATAGTAGTATTCGTTGCATCAAGAGTTTGTGTAATTGATACAATATTTGTAACCATCTGCTTAATTGCAGAAAATGATTGCGCAATATGGACTACTTGGGTGTCAATTATGCTATTAAGTTTTTTGATTATTTTGATAATTTCTTCTACGGTTGCCGAAGTCTCTGAAACACTCGCTGCCTGTGTTTGGGCTTGTTGTTTTATGCCGTTAATATTGGTACTAATTTGCTGAATAGCACTTGCTGTTTCGGTCATATTACTTGCTAAGTCAGTCCCAATACTATCCATAACTGCGGTATTTTTTTGAACGGATCCAAGAGTTCCTCTCATTTTTTGAATAGTATGATTAAAGTATTCTGAAAATTCAGTTATTTCGTTGTTACCTATAATTGAAAGCTGAACAGTTAAGTTTCCATCGCCGACTTCATGGAGAATAGGCAGTACATTTTTAATAGGACGTACAATAAATTGATTCCCAATAGAGATAGAAACAATAATTGCAGCAGCTAATAAAATAATCGAGATACCTGCAATATACAAAATTGCACTTTGTAAACCAGCATGAATACTTTGTTCAACAGCTGTAAGTTCAATACCTACAAATAGGATATATATAACACCGTTAGAGTCTTTTATTGGACGATATGCAGTGATAAAGTTGCGATTTAAAATTTGTGCTTTTCCTATATACTGTTGATTTGCACGCATTGCTGTGTAGACAGCTTGTTCCGTAAGATTTGTTCCTATAGCCCGCTTTCCATTGCTGTCGGTGATCGTTGTCAATACTCGCTTAAAAGTACCATTATCTGAAATAAAAACAGTCAGTTCAACACCGAGCTGGCGGGCAAGGTCATCAATAAGGTCAGGCTGTACCGTAGCGGTGTTACCTGCTAATGTACCATTGTTCACACACATTGTACCGCATACCGCAGTAAGATACGTTTGGGTTACCGAAAGCGCACCATTTAATTGTTGTGTTATAGTAATATCTGCTGTTTTATTTGCTGTGGACTGTATGATAGAAATATTTAATGGTAATAAAATAATGGCTAATATGAATAATGTACCGCAAATCAATATGCTGATTTTACTGTTCAAACTTCCATATTGTTTCCGATGCAACATATCTGTGTCTGTATGGGGGGGGGGGGGGGG
>JBQMYN010000125.1:0-4229 GCA_052173475.1 Treponema sp. | reverse complement strand
TCTCTGCTATATGCCATACTTACTAATATGCCTGATCTTTATCGTTATTTCAAGTTAATTAGCTATACATAGTATCTAATATAATACCATGGAGGAATTTTTACGATGTCGATGTATGATAAGTGCCCCTTTGCTACTACCCAAAGAGTATTGCAAGGGAAATGGGCGATTATAATTTTATATCATCTGAGCACGGGTACAAAAAGATTTAATGAGCTCGAAAGATTAATGCCTACAACAACTCGAACTGTTTTAACAAGACAGCTGCGTCAACTTGAAAAAGACAAACTAATCGACCGAAAAGTCTTTGCCGAAGTTCCGCCTCATGTTGAATACTCTTTAAGTAAATTGGGAACTGAATTTCAAAAAGTATTAGACGAGATTGAAATTTTTGGTTTGCATTATATCGCCGAATTAAATAAAATGTAAAAAAGAAAAAGTAGCTAAAATTTTTATCGACGTATTACTTTTTATGTTGTGGTGGTTGATTACAACGCAGCATGTGAGCTTAAGCCTCCCACTAATAAACACGCACAAAATATATGTAACTACAGAATTTTAATATATCGAGTAGCGCGACCTTTATCGACTTGCCGTATTTTTTGAGTATCCTGCAATTCTTTCAGTGCCCGTTCTATCGTCCGCTGCGACATACCGGGGCATAGAACTATTATATCTCTTTTAGAAAGCGGTTCCAATGATTTTGTAATAACCGACAATACTCTTTCAGCTGAACTTCGCTTTTTATCTGCAATCAACCGGAACCGCTCATCGCACTGAGTATATGCTTTTAGTAAAATGCCGAGCATATAGACAATAAACGGCACCGCATTATTTTCCTCATCATGCCATTTTTCGCTCGTATCCTGCAAACTGCTGTAATACGATTCTTTACTTTCTTCTATCAGCATTTCGATACTGATGTACCTGCCGACAAAATACTCATGCTTATACAATAACAGGAGTGTCAACAGTCTGCTCATCCGTCCGTTGCCGTCTTCAAACGGGTGAATACACAAAAAATCATGGATTACCGCAGGGATTACCAGCAACGGCGGTATCTTTGCTTCCATCGCTCTGTTATAGGCGCTGATCATCTCGTCAAAACATCGTTCGGTTTCAAATGGACTGACCGGTTGGAATCTGAGTTTTTTATTTCCTCTGCGGTCTACTTCTACAATCGCATTATCCGCCGCCTTAAACCGTCCTTTATAGTTTACTGCAGAATAGGAATACAGCCGGTTATGCAAGGTTAAAATATCGTTTTTGCTGAATGAGATATAGGCATAGTTTTCGTGAATCATATCCAACACATACCGATAGCCTGCGATTTCTTCTTCGTTCCGGTTTTTAGGTTCCGTCTTTTTTTTCATTAATTCCTGCAAACGGGCATCGTTGGTGTAAATTCCTTCAATGGCATTAGAAGATTTGGAACTTTGAATTTTTGCAACATCGATCATGCCCTCTAAAATATCGGGATAGTTTTCCACATAGAAGGTTTGCCGACCTTTGTACTCATGAATCTGCGCAATCGTATGGTATAGCCTCACCGGTAAGGATAATTCCATCAATGGAGTATAATCAAATTTTCTCACGCCAAATCGCCTTTATCTACGCCATTTTACTATATTTGGCGTAGATAAGTCAATGATGGCGAGATAAATCATCGCCATTTTAACTGGTTTGGCGGTGATAAGTTTAAAGCGGCGAGAAGATGAATCTGTAAAAAGATTTCTAAGAAAATAATTTAATGATTGTTACAAAAGACTCAAAGATTTTTTTAAGAAAATTGCAGAAAGTCTCGAATGCTGTTATACTCATACTATGAACATTCCCCGCAAACTGCCCGTTGGTATACAGAGTTTTGAAAAGCTCCGCAGGGATGGCTGCCTTTATGTTGATAAAACGGCATTTGTTTGGCAGCTTATCCAGTCGTCTAGTCCGTATTTTCTCAGCCGCCCGCGCCAGTTTGGGAAAAGCTTGTTCCTCTCAACCTTAGCTGCCTACTTTCTTGGACAGAAAGAGCTGTTCAAAGGTTTGTATCTTGAAAAAGCCGAAGAAGAACATGCCCAACAAGAAAACCGAACCGCATGGGAAGTATATCCGGTGCTGTATCTTGATTTTAATACAGGACAATATGAACTTTCCGGAGCCCTCGATGAAAGTCTCAGTTATTTTTTAGATACTGAAGAACCGAAATACAATCTGAAAACGAGCAGATTATCCCATGCTAAGCGTTTTACCTCTCTGATACAAGCAGTATATCGGCAAACCGGCAAACAGGTTGTTATCCTCGTTGATGAGTATGACAAGCCGCTCCTGCAAACAATGGGGGTGAATGAGGAACTCAATGAAAAATATCGCAACACCCTTAAAGCTTTTTACTCCGTGATAAAAACCTGCGATCAATATATCCGATTTGCATTCCTCACAGGGGTAACCAAGTTCAGTAAAGTCAGTATTTTCAGTGATCTGAATAATCTCCGAGATATATCGATGGAAGAAGATTATGCCGGTATTTGCGGAATAACTCAGACAGAACTGGAAACCAATTTTCAGCCCGACATACAAGCTCTTGCACAACGGCAATCATTCAACTATGAGCAAGTGCTTGCTGAACTCAAGCGATGGTACGACGGTTATCTGTTCCACCCTGCGGGGGAAGGTATGTACAATCCCTACAGTATTTTAAACGCGCTAGTCAAAAAAGAAGTTAAAGGTTACTGGTTTTCGACGGGAACACCGACTTTTTTGGTGAATTTCTTAAAAGAAGCACATTATTTTATTCCCGACTTGGATGGTAATGTGCAGCTGGATGAAGATGAACTGCAAACCTATCGCGCCATCGCACAAGATACCTTACCTATTTTGTTTCAAGCAGGGTATTTAACAATCAAAAAATACATTGCAGAAGCGCGGATATACCAGCTCGGCTTTCCGAATGACGAAGTGCGGTACGGTTTTTTAAAGAATCTGCTGCCGGCATATTCAGGTTTGTCGTTCACTGATACGGGAAAATCGGTATGGCAGTTTGTGCAGGACATCCGCGAAGGTAATGCCGATAGCTTTATGGAGCGGCTGCAGTCGATTATCGCAGGTATTCCGTATGACAACTTTACCGAAGAGAACTTGAAGCTGCGTGAACAGAACTACCAAGCAGCGGTGTATCTGATCTTTGCGCTCATGGGACAGTTTGCACAAACGGAGGTGCACTGCTATAGCAGTACCGCTATGGATGGCGGTGGTTCCACGCAGCAGCGACGTTTTGGCACTGCCGAAACTCGCAGTCAAAACTATACACGGATGTATAGTTTTGACGTTGGTGCGAACTGTATTGTGTGGACAGCCGATACAATCTACATCTTTGAGTTTAAGCTGAGCGGCAACGGCAGTGCAGAAGATGCGCTCAATCAGATAACAGAGAAAAACTATGCAGAGAAATATTTTGTGGATGGGAAAAAGATTGTGCTGATAGGCAGCAGTTTTAGTGAGCAGACTAGGACGATTAAGGACTGGAAGATTATAATAATGCGGAATTAATCCCCCTTACCGCGCCTTAAACAGCCATCCCATAATGACGGGGGCTTTTGCAAAACTGCCGTCGCTTTCATTACAGGCGCAATCCTTTTGCCCAGCCGGCAATTCTTTTCTCGCCTCTTTTGGTTAATTTCTTCGTGGTAAAAGAAATTAACCAAAAGAGGCGGAGAATCAAACGGAAGGTTCATGCTGTCGTCATTTCGGACATACGAAAGGCCTCTTTCCTTTGCGTACGCGCGGAGTTCCGTATCAAGCTTTTCCCAATAATCGCGATTCCCTTTTGAATACATTTCTTCGTAAAGCGGAACAAGCTCTGTGTGCTGTTGCCGTATATAGTCCATAATTACCGGACGGAACGTTCCCCGCAGATTTAAATTTTCAAGCCAAACAAGATTGCATTGATTTTTTACTCGTTCCACGATTGCTTTTACGTCGGTGATTCCGGGAAAAATCGGTGAGATAAAGCAGGTTGTGCGGATTCCTTCATCGTGAAGTTTTTTCATAGCGGAAAGCCTGCGCTCAATGCTTACAGCATTATCCATATCCGCGCGGAAACCCTCGTCCAACGTGTTGATTGAAAAACCGACCCGCGCATTCGGAAACGTTTTGATTACATCAATATCACGTAAAACAAGGTCGCTTTTTGTCTGTATGCTGATTTTTATGTCGTTCCCTTGTAATTCTTCAAGCAG
>JBQMYN010000124.1:0-4244 GCA_052173475.1 Treponema sp. | reverse complement strand
TGTCCAATAACACCCTGTTTGCAGCATCGTGTACGCTATATCTCGTGTTATTTTAGTTTTAAGCAGCTGAAAAACGCTATGAAATATACTTTTTGGACAGCCCCTTTACCGAAACATCTTCATAATATAAAAGTTTGCAACATAACACGCTGAACTACTACACCTTTTTAACAATGCGATTACTCTTCAAACAGCGTGAGCAGATTTTAACCTTCATAGTTCGCCCGTTTATTTCAGTTTTGACCTCAATGAGGTTAGGTTTCCATACACGGCGTTGGTGATTCATTGATTTACTCACTGTATTACCGCTCATAGGACCTTTGCCGCAGATTTCACATCTTCGTGCCATAATCTACCTTCCTTAATATTAAAAATAAAACGGTATTAAGTATAATAGAAAAAAGCAATTATGTAAAGGGTATCTCTAAAAACTTCAGTTTTTAGAGATACCCCATATAAATTCCAATGGCATCTTCTATTTCGCTTAGCTTCCATAGATTTTGAACTGCACGATGCGGCTGCCCTTTAGAGAGACCCTTGCTGTTTAGAAAGATTATTATGTATAATAGGGCAAGAGGTGGTTATGAATGCATTTTTACATGAATTTCTGATGAATTCATCAATTATTCTTTCTTTAGTTGTTCTTGCAGTAAGTTTATTTACCTTGGGAAAGGGTGCTGATATGCTTGTCGATAGTGCTGTGTTGCTCTCTCTGCGATGGGGAATTCCAAAAACGATTGTTGGTGCTACAATTGTAAGTCTTGGCACAACCTTGCCGGAAGCATCTGTTTCTACACTGGCGGCAATCAAAGGGAATGCCGATTTGGCACTCGGAAATGCCATCGGTTCAATTATTGCAGATACGGGGTTAATTATTGGTATCGCAGCACTGCTTGGTACCATACCAGTTGATAAAACATTGATTAGACGGCAAGGAACTATCCAAATTCTTGCAGCCATATTACTTACACTTGTATCGCTTCCTTTTTTCTCGCGGGGCAGCGAGGGTACTATTTACCAATGGATGGGCTGGATTTTCGTACTACTACTGTGCGGCTATATGTATCTTTCATTTAAATGGGCAAAAACCGCTGATACTGGATCAGCGACTGATTCAGCGGCTGCAGAATATACGGAGCGTTCGATTTTTTCTCTCTTATTTCTGCTTATTCTGGGAATCGGTATTGTTGTTGTTTCTTCTAAAGTGCTTATTCCTGCTGTAGAAGTTTCCGCTTTAAAAGCAGGAATACCACAAAGTATTATTGCAGCAACACTTGTTGCTTTCGGTACAAGTGTGCCTGAGCTAGTAACTGCAATTACAGCAGTGCGGAAAGGACACGGAGAACTTGCAGCAGGAAATATTATCGGTGCAGATATTTTGAATGTATTATTTGTACTTGGTGTTGCCGCAGCGGTTACGCCGTCAGGAATTAGAGTACCGGTCAGTTTTTATTATTTACAATTTCCTACTATGCTTATTGTATTGGGGTTATTCCGGTTTTGCTCAACTCGTAAAGAAGCTGTTATCAATCGCGCCACCGGAGCAGCGTTGTTTATTTTTTATGGTGTGTATATTATTTTGAATTTTACACTGAAACACTTAGGATAATTTACAGGGCATGGGGATGTCCCAAAACTTCAGTTTTTAGAGATGCCCGATACTATCATACGCCTCCGTTTATTCATTGAATCGCTCTCTTGCATTTTTTAGTAGAAGCGGCTATAGTAGACTAAGATTGCCCAAAAACTGAAAGCCTATCGGCTTTTTCTCTAAGGAAAGAGGTGAGCTTTGCTCACCTGTTTCCTTAGATTTAGATGCGATGTTGTACTGACAGGATGTCAGTGATTCCAAACAGTATTGAGTTTTTCTAACAAAAAACTCAAAGTTCAGGAATGAACGTCTGTGTTCATTCCTGAACGATGCCATCCATGGCGGTTATGATAGTCATTATTGTATAAAGACTTAATTTTAAACTCGTTAGCAACTGTGCTGATGTCGGTGTCCCGAAAGTAACCAACTTTTTGCCGTCGGCAATGACATCCCCGTTATCAGTTTTGCTGATGAGGATGCCTATGGCAATGCCGATGGCATACGCAAGCAACTTTCGGCGGGACGTTCCCATGCCGGTGAGTTCAAAATCGCTCATAAATACCGCTTCAGCTCGCACGATTTTGAACATCGCATTTCACGGTAGCCTATTCTGAAACTAACGTTTCTAAATAGATTTATTTTTATCGTATTCTATACTACGGAGGTATCACCATGGTTAAAACAGTCAAAGATGTTGACTTAAAAGGAAAACGCATCATCATGCGCGTGGACTTTAATGTTCCGATGAAAGAAGGCGTAGTGCAGGACGATACTCGTATCACCGCTGCATTGCCAACCATTCAATATATTTTAGAGCAACACCCGCGCTCACTAGTTCTGATGAGTCATCTGGGCGATCCTGCAAAAGATTCAAAAAAGGCTGCTGAAAAAGCGGCAAAAGACGGCAAACCGTTTGATAAAGACGCATACATTGCCGGCAAGCATAAAATGAAACCCGTTGCTGAATACCTCGAAAAAAAACTCGGTAAAAAAGTGTTGCTAGCACCGGCATGCACCGGACAAAAAGCCGCTGTTGACAGCCTTGCTGAAGGCGGCATTCTCATGTTGGAAAATACCCGTTTCCATTCTGAAGAAACAGCAAAAAACAGCGCAGATCAGGAGTCCTTAGCAAAAGAGCTGGCTTCTTACGGCGATATTTATGTTAATGATGCCTTTGGTACTGCTCACCGCGCCCATGCATCCACCGCAACCATTGCAAAGTTTATGGATACAAAAGTTGCCGGCTTCTTAATGGAAAAAGAAGTACAATACATCGAACCAATGGTGCATAATCCACCGAAACCAATGATTGCTATTATCGGCGGCGCAAAAGTTTCTTCAAAAATCGCCGTATTGGATAGCCTTTTAAAAAATGCATCCGCACTGATTATCGGCGGCGGTATGGCATATACATTCCTTAAAGCACAAGGACACAGTATTGGTAAATCGCTTGTAGAAGATGACTTTATTGATACGGCAAAAAAACTTTTGGAAGATGCAAAAGCAAAAAACGTAAAAATTATTTTACCTATTGACCACTTGTGTTCCGCAACTTTTGCCGCCGATGCTGCCGTAGAAAAAGTTGACGGTGTGTGTATTCCCGACGGACTGATGGGTATGGATGTCGGAGAAAAAACTCTTGCCCTATATCAGCAAGAAATCCTTGCTGCAAAATCAATTGTTTGGAATGGTCCTGTCGGCGTATTTGAATTCGAAGCCTTTGCACACGGCACCGAACAAGTGGCACGTTTTGTAGCGGAAGCTACCGACAAAGGCGCAATATCTGTTGTCGGCGGCGGCGACTCTGTTGCAGCAGTCAACAAATTTGACCTTGCAAGCCGCATGAGCCATGTTTCTACCGGAGGAGGAGCATCCCTTGAATTTCTGGAAGGAAAAACACTCCCCGGCATTGCCTGTCTTGATGCAAAATAACAAAGCTATCCTAAAGCTAAAAGCCTATCAGCTTTTTCGGTAGGGAAATGATTTATTGGGGCTGTCCAAAAACTGAAGTTTTTGGACAGCCCCATGATTATGAGGAAATCTTAACAGATCGGATATGGCTTATTGCGTCGGAATCAATTACTGAGTTAATGTATCAAATAAAATCGAAAAATTTCATCTAACACCCGCTTCAACCTGACATTGCAGACAAGCCACAAATGCGGTTCAAAACAATGTTAGGTTGATGCCGCAGAGCGGCACTTGCTGTTAGTAAAAAAACGGCCTATGGAAATGAGCAAGTAAAGTATTATTCATAATTTTGATAGTTTTTGAGAAAAGAACACAAAAAGCAAAATTCAGGCTTTCGCTTTTTGTTACAGTGGAGCTAGCCCTCCTTTTTGCCAAAGAATTGAATTTTTAATGCAGAAAAGCACTTTTTATGCTATAATAACAGTATGGATTTTGGATTTATATCTGTCTACATAGATGATTTTACTCCCTGCCTAACAGATAATGTTACAGGCGAACTAGTTGATACGGAAGTTATTCGCATAAAACGAAGGTTTATTTTCAGCCGCTAAAATAGCGCGGCTGAAAAACACTGCGAGTTTGCCGTGCGGCAAACATCGGGATTAACGTGTGCGCTTTCCGCGCACGGAATGCAACAGTCTTCGAGAATTGATATTCTCTCAACTGTTGCATTTATAGGAAG
>JBQMYN010000123.1:0-4366 GCA_052173475.1 Treponema sp. | reverse complement strand
AAAAGGCACGGACTATTAAAGATTGGAAAGCAGAGCAGCTGCGATAAAGGGCATCTTCTAAAAACTCAGGTATAGATTTTTAGAGGTGCTCCATCTACAAAGCTGATAAATCCTGTTTCGCACAGAGCTATATTTTGATAAGCTCAGTTTTTTTTACGAGTGAAACAAGCCAATAGGCAAGGAAAAACCTAAATGATTCGCGGTGTATAAGTTCTAATTCAACTGCAACACCGGCAAAGAGCATGGAGCGCCCCCCGAATTGATCTTTTCCAATCTTTAAAAGCTCTTGTAAAAATGAATCGTCATAGTGATAATCTTGTATAAAACAGAGCAGTGCCTCTTTTAACTGCGGATCAGTAATTTTCCGTACTTCAAAGGCTTCATCAATAGCATCTGTTATAAGGATATGAGGATTATTTTCCTGCCGGTATCTTTCAAATATATAGTAAAAATCATTTTCTATACCCATAAGTGAAGCAAGGGCAAGAAGTGCTTCATTTTCAATGTAAGGCGGCAAGTTCGTTTTTCTTAGTAAATTAAGAATGCAGGGAATGGAGGGAAGAGAGTTGAAAAGTTCCATTGCATGAATGCCTTTTAGCAGGAGGGCAGGATTTTCGGAATCAGTACATAGTTCTCCTATCTTAGACTGACTGTGTTCATCGTTGAGGGCGGCAAGGGCTGCCATTGCTTCTCCTGCAAGATAGTAATCAGGACTCTCCAGTGCACGGCGAAGTGCTGGTAAGGCCTTCGCTGCTTTAAATTTACCGAGCAGCCTCGCCGCCGCTGCTGCTGTAGTAAACTCTCCTGTAGTAAGTTCCTTTAGCAGCATATCGGTAACTTCTGCATTAATGGCATCCATAGAAGCAAGCGCAGTAAGTGCATGCATACGGATAACGAAACGCGGCGATTCCAGATACTGTACAATTTGACCGCAAGAAATGGAGGAGCCGATAGTTCCAAGTTCTGTCAAAATTTTTCTTTCCGTTTCCAGATTTTCATTGCTGTCCAGTTTATGCAGCAAATTGAGTGCGCGTAAATCGCGCGGTGAAAGAAGAACAGCAAGGGTTTCAAACACGCGATAGCTTCCAAGGTTTTGCAATTTTTGCTGAAAAATCAGACCGATTGCAATAATTATAATTATTCCGATAAAAAAAACACGATACGCTTCCAGTTGATTAAAGCCGTGCAGCCGCAAAAAGTCAAGAATGGTTCCGCCTAAAATAGAACCAAGACCGCCGGTAGTACCAAGGATAAAATAGTAAAGCATACTTAAATCCATGAGGGCATCCTCAGATACCATCGCGAAAAAGTAGGCTTGCGCAGCGTTATCTTGCCCGACAAATCCCATATTGCTGATAATCGAAAGAAGTACCAAGAAGACGACCGGCATTATACTGGCATTTCCCAACCACGGCGCAAAAATTGCCGGAATAAGCGAAACTGCCCCCATCGCTGCAAAAATAGTGTACATTGGTTTTGCCCCAATTCTGTCGATTACCAGCCGCATGATTAAACCGACAATGAGCGCCCCCATAACTGAAAATACACTTAAAATAGTTACGATGCTGTCGCGCTGTCCATACACTTCTTTTGCATAGACAATGATGAACGGACGAATCATCGAAATTCCAAGACTGATAATAAAAAATGCCAGTACAAAACGGCGAAAGTTAGAATCTGAAAAGGCATCGCGCACATGATTTACAAATGAAAACTTTTTAAATCGTTTGTATGGTGTGCGGACTGCCCTCTCTGATGCGGAAGCTGTTTTTTCACCATGCGGTTCAGGGAGTTTGAACAGCAGCAGCGATGCCGCAAACCCGAGTACAATGCCTACGATCGATGCAAGATGATAGGTATGAACCGAAGAATCATAGGAGAGAATCAACGCCAGCAGTAAGGTTGCAATGAGGGCAGCAAGGTTATTTGTCAGCGAAATACGGACGATATACGAGCTGCGGTCTTTCCCCGGTGCAAGAATTTTAATAACCGGATTATTCGCAATCATCCCTGCACCGCGAAAGATATTAAAACCGCCCACCGCAATAAGCAGACAATAGAGAGCCGCAGTATACCGCCCGGCAGCGACTAACGGCGGTATTGCTAAGATGGGAATAAGCGATGTATTTCGCAAAAGCCATGTATAGCCGAATGTTTGCATAATGGTAAACCGGTTTACCATCAACTTTCCCAGTGGAATTGCAAAAAAGGAAAGATACATAAATGCATTCAGCAAACCGACTACCGTTGTACTGGCGTTCAGCAAAAGTGCATAGAGTGTAATCGTATTACCGGTTACCAATGCAAAAGACAGAGAATTAACAATATTGTAAATATCATAAATCCGGCGCCCTTGCTTTATTTTAAATGCCGGCAGTTGCTCATTCATTCTGCATATTGTATAGTGAATGCATGAAAAACTCAACTACACCACAACGATTCGAGACCGCAAAAAGCGATCAATGGGATCTTTCAAGCCTTTTTACTGATGAAGCTGCATGGGAACATACATTGCAAGCGATTACTGCTGAAACAGATACTATTCTCCGGTATAAGGAGGCTTTTGCAGCCCCTGCCGATTTAACGGAAGAAATAGTGCTAGCCTGTTTGCAAGCGGTTGAAAAAGCAGAACGCCTTGCTGAGAAAACTGGCAATTATGCTTTTTTAATGAAGTCTGCCGATGAAAGCGATTCAAAGAATATTGAACGCTTTTCAAAATATATGATGGCAGTAACAACGCTATCTGCGGAAACCAGTTGGGTTATTCCCGCATTGCTCGAAATTCCTCATGAACGGCTGCTCAGCTGGCTGGATCCTCAATCAAAAAACAGTGCTGCTTTTGCTCCATATACCGTGTTTATTAAAAAACAGCTGCGGCTGAAAGCACATACGCTGAGCGAACAAGAAGAAAAAATTCTTTCACTGTTGACTGAACCGCACGGAACGGCAAAACGAACCTTTTCCGCTCTTACCAATGTAGATTTTTCCTTTGGAACGATTAAAACAGCGGAAGGCGAAAAAGAGCTCACACAATCTTCTTATGCGCAATTCTTACTCAATCCTGATAGAACTATCCGTGAAAAAGCATATAAGCAGTTTTATAGCGTGTTTGATGCGCATAAAAATGCGATTGCTTCGCTTTATACCGGACAGGTACAGCAGGATATAGCACTTGCGAAAATACGGGGCTATGGTTCCGCACGGGAATATGCGCTGTACCCCGACAAAGTTCCCGTAGAAGTGTATGATAATCTCATAGAAACGGTACACAGCAACTTAGAACCGCTGCACCGTTTTTATGCACTTGTGCAAAAAACACTCAATGTACCGCAGCTCCGCCATTATGATGTGTATCTTCCTTTGGTGCGGGAAGTTCAGAAGCATACTGAATATACCGATGCAGTAGATATTATCGGCGAAGCACTCGAACCGCTCGGTAATGAGTATGTGTCTGTTTTGCAGAATGGATTACTGAACGGCTGGGTTGACCGCTACGAAAATAAAGGGAAGCGGTCAGGTGCTTTTTCCTCAGGCGGGTTTGACGGCAATCCTTACATTTTGATGAACTACAAACCCGATGTTATCCGTGATGTATTCACCCTTGCACACGAGGGCGGTCATTCCATGCATTCATGGTATTCAGCACGGCATAATCCGTTTCTAAGTTATAATTATACCATATTTGAAGCGGAAGTAGCCTCTACATTCAATGAAGAACTGCTGTTCCGTACTATGATGAAAAAAACAAAGGATTTGAAAACCCGTGCATATCTTTTGAGTATTCGGGTAACTGATATTTTAGCGACATTATACCGTCAAACTATGTTTGCAGAATATGAATACCGCACACATCAATTGGTGGAAAGCGGAACACCTTTAACAGTTGATACCTTACGGAGTGAGTATAAAAAATTGCTTACCGCATATTTCGGTCCTGCAATGCACTTTGAATCATGCAGCGATTTAGAGGGCTTACGAATTCCTCATTTTTATAATTCATTCTATGTATATAAATACGCTACAGGGATTTCCGCTGCGCTTGCACTTGCCGAACGGGTATGCAACGGCGGTGAAGCAGAGCGGCAGGATTATTTCAAATTCTTAATGTCCGGCGGTTCCCGCTACCCCATAGAAGCATTGAATGTTGCCGGTGTTGATATGGCAAGCCCTGAGCCGGTACAGGCTGCATGCAAGCACTTTGCAGCATTAGTTACCGCACTTGAACAGGCACTTGCCGAGCTGCAAAAAAGCAGTACAGGGAACCTCTAAAAACTTCCGTTATCAAAGGTGAGCTTTGCTCACCGGTTTTCACCTTAAGCTTTATTTGCGATGTTGAGATGAAAAATGTACTTCCTTGTACATTTTT
>JBQMYN010000122.1:0-4538 GCA_052173475.1 Treponema sp. | reverse complement strand
GCTGATTTAAAAAAGAAATTTCCCGCATATCGGTTTTCAGTGGATTCAAAGAAAAAGGATGGAATGAGGCAGATCACAATAAGCCTTATCGAAAGTCCTCTTGAAATTGCCCTGCTTTTTGCCTGCAACGGCAGCATCGTTTGTAAGAGAGTATTCACCCTTAACCCTTTGACCGATACGATTTTGTATCACGAAAGTGCAGCGCAGGTACACGGTGTCAGTGAAGACACTATCCGCGCCTACCCTCCGGCAGAAAAGGTAATTCCTGAAATTGCAGCCTTTTTCTATGAAGTGATGGAACACTATCGCAGCGGTGGGAAAATGGTATTTGCCGGCTACAACTGCTCCTTTGACTGGAATAACCTGCAAGCACTTTTTACCCGCTGCAACGAGATACTCGATGATTATTTTTCTACCCGCTTTGACGTGATGGAGATGGCAAAAAAAGCAGCCGCTCAAAAACTCATTCCCTATCAGAAAGATTTTAAGCTCGGCACGCTCTGCAAATCGCTCGGCGTTCCATTGGAAAACGCCCATAGCGCACTTGCAGATATTCAAGCAACACGAAACCTTTGCATTGAACTGTATAAAAGAGGAGGAGAAATTACATGCAAGTAAACACCCAACAAAAACCGGCAGAAACAAAAAATCGCTCGTTACGCGATATGATTATGCTCAATATGGATATGTTCAAAATGGCAGTCCCTAAAACGGTTACGCCGGAGCGTATGGCGCGTATTGCCATGACCGCTGTTACCAAAAATCCTAAGCTGGGGCTGTGTAGTCCCAGCTCTTTTTTCGGCTCACTGCTTACCGCAGCGCAGCTTGGTCTTGAAGTCAACACTCCACTCGGTCAAGCCTATCTCATTCCTTACAATAGCAAGCGCGGGTTAGAATGCCAATTCCAACTGGGCTATCAAGGAGTTATTGACCTTGCCTACCGTACCGGACAGTTCCGCAGAATAAAAGCGGTGGTAGTCCATGCAAAAGATGATTTTACTTATTCGTATGGACTCAATGCCGTTTTAACCCACGTACCGAAAGGCGTTGATAATCCGACGCATGTGTATGCGCTGTATGAACTGCTTAATGGCGGTATTGATTTTGAGGTGTGGACATGGGATCAGGTTATCGCCCATGCGAAGCGGTATTCAAAAAGTTACAGTAAAGCGGATTCCGGCTGGCAAACGGCTCCAGAAGAAATGGCAAAGAAAACCGTATTAAAATCCCTCTTAAAATATGCGCCGAAATCGGTTGAAGCCGCTCAAGATGAACAGGAAGGGCTTGCAACGGCTATCAATCTCGATGGAGGGATTATTACCAAAAACATTGTCCATGACGGCGATTATAACGGCATTTTTGATAATGTTGACTATGAAACTGGCGACGATGCACAACAAACCGTACCGGATATACCGCAGTCGGTTCAGAATGTTTGCCCGTCAACACCTCAAAAGAATACGGCTCCAGCACCTAGCACTGTTCAGCGTAAGCATACACCGAAACCGGCAACAGAGAAAGAACCTGAAACAAGGGCAGAAATAGAAAGGCAAGCAGAAGCTTTGTTTGATGCTCAGCAGCAAGCGACTTTTAATGATATGGGTTTCCCGATGTAAGGGGATGGAGAAGCACGTATAAAAGAATAACTGCTTGTCATTTTTTCACTGCATTTGAAATGACAGGCAGTATTCTCAACACGATTTTAACTATCGTATTTCAACGTATTTCAAAATCCGCTACTCCGGTACGGAAGTATTTGAGCAACCTTATTATACACTAATTGGAGGGGAATGTGTATACAGGGCATCTCTAAAAACTCGGTTAGATTTTTAGAGATGCCCGACGAGTTTTTTGATAAGTCATTTAACTGTTATGACTTATCAAAAAACATCGCAAATAAATCTAAGGAAAACCTCTTAAAAACGGAAGTTTTTAGAGGTTCCCTACAGTAAATGCGGTTGCAGAAAAAACCGGAGCGAAACCTGCCGAGGTACGGTATTTTGCGCGTAAATATAATGGAGTGAAAATCATACTCGAAAATAAGCAGACGTTTGTTTTTGATAAAAAAGACTACCGGCGTTTTCTTTTGTATAAAAGCATTATCAAAGAAAAAAAAGAAGATAAAAGCAACTGCATTTTTCATTTTATGATGATACCAAAACCGTTATACAAAAGCAAAATACGATACATAAAAAAGTGTTACAGCGTGAAAAAACGCTTATTAAAAAACTGTGCGCTTTATTACAAAAGGCAGGGTTTAACGGCGTGGATAAAAATGTCGTACAAACAATATTACAGATTGATAAAAGGTACCTTGAAAATCTATTAAACAAAAATGCTTCGCTTCCCATCGCGGAAGATGAAACAATAGACAACAACCTCTATTGGGTTGGGGCATAAGGACAACTTAATGAAAATGCAAAGAAGCAATTAAAAGCATATATCATACAGATGAAGAAGCAGCGCAGTTTTGGAAAGGCGGCATAAAGCTTATCGGCAATAACGATATTAAACTATTGGAGCAATAAACAATGGCTGTACAGCGATATATATCATCATCATTTTGGAGCGATGATTGGGTAGATAGTCTAAGCGTAAAAGAAAAACTCACCTACCTGTATCTTCTGACAAATGACAGTACCTCAATTTGCGGGGTTTATACATTAACGGTCAAGCGGATTAAAGATGATACCGGTATTTCACGGGAAGAAATACAAGAGATTTTACAAAAGTTTGCAGATGATAAAAAAGCGTATTATGTCGATGAATATATTATCTTGCCGAACTGGTTAAAACACCAGCACCTCAATAATGAAAGCGTAAAGCTCGGTACGATACGTGCATTAAAAGCACTGCCGAATAATATTATTGCTTTTTTACGAGAAGCTGATCATTTTTATTATAACGTTGATGATTTACTCGGTCCTAAAAAAGAAGCGAAACAGCCGCAACCGGTTTGTAATACTTGTATAGCAGTAGCAAAACAAACAGAGCAGGAAAGCGAAAACACTGCGGAAAATAACACCGGTACTACGCAAGCACACGAGATACCGGCGCAAAAAACTGCTGTGCAAGATACAACAAGCACCCCCTTATTACCTCATACACAGAGGGCGGTACCTCAAACATTGGGGGGAGTACCTACCCAGCACCCAATAAATCCGTCAAAATCGGCTCACGACTCTGACTCTGACTTGGAGAAAGAAAGTCTATCAAGCTTAGAGATTCCTACTAACCTAGAGAGAGGGGGGATGAGCGAAAATGCAACAGTGCCGGAAGAACCGGCACAACATCCTCAAAAAAAAGCAGGTAAGAAAAAATCTTTACCGTTCATTAAACCGACGATTGATGAAATAGCGGAGTATTGCCGGCAACGAAACAACACCATTAATCCTGATACATTCTTTAACTTTTACGAGAGTAAGGGGGTGGTATGTCGGTAAAAATAAAATGAAAGACTGGAAAGCAGCTATGCGCACATGGGAAAGCAAAGAGCGGCAACACTATGCCCGCTCCCCGCCGAAAAGCCACAGTCCGAATTACCAACAGCAGGATTTTAGCACCGCTTCACTACCGGAACTATTAAAGCAAAGCAGGCTTGAAAATCCTCCTGATGAAACCGGTATTCTTGACGGCGTAATTTTTTAACCGCTTCGTTGTGCGGAGCGTACAGAAACAAACTACCGGGAGGCAGCTTTATGCAAATGGTAACGCCGATGTATCAAGACGGCGAATTGACTACACGGAACCGCAAACAGATCGATATGCTTTTACTGCGTTTTCTGCCGGATCGCTTTCAAGTTGTAGATGGCTTTTGTAAAAAGCACGGCAAGTATAACGCTTTTATCGACACAGACACAGGGGAAATAAGCCCGTGTCCTGAATGTGAAAAAGAGCTTGAACAGACAGCAGAAAGGCAAAAGAAAGAGCGTAAGCGGCTTCAAAAACTTTTAGAGCGCATTGACGGCTTACCGGAGAAATACAAAAGTGCAGGGTTTAAAAACTTTGAACAGAACGAGAAAAACAGAGTAGTATTTAACCGTGTTCTTGCATTTGCAAAAGAGCCTAAAAATACATGGCTTTTATTACTTGGTGAAAATGGAACCGGTAAAACGCACCTTGCCCATGCGGTATTAAAAATGACCGGCGGCATATATCGGGAGTTCGGCGAAATGGCAACGGAACTACTGGATGCGCAAAACGGATATAGCATTGGACAAAAAGCCGCGATTAACAAGTACGGGTATGCACCTCTGCTTGTTATTGACGAAATCGACAAAGTAAAAGACACCGAAGGGCGTGTCGTTTGGCTCAATGACATATTGCGTAAACGGTACAATGAGCTGCTGCCGGTTATTATAGTCGGCAATATCGACCTTGAAATGAAACAGCAGAAAACAACATAGAAAAAGGGAAAGAGAAACAAACAAAACCAGCAGAAAAAAAAGCGGGGCTTATTCGTTCCGAACGTTCACACAGACCACTTTTAAAAGGTCATGTAACGCACTTAATAAATCATGGATAAACAACCATGACAA
>JBQMYN010000121.1:0-4598 GCA_052173475.1 Treponema sp. | reverse complement strand
TGCGTAATTTTGCTCACTTCATGTACAGTATTGGTTATCTGCACCGCTCCGGAAGCCATTTCATTCATACTGGCGGTAATAGCAGCAGCAATATTGTCCAATTTCTGCATCTCTTGAGCAACCCGTTTGCCGCCTTCCAGCATTTCTTCCGAACCAGCCTGTACTTCCGTTGTTACCAGGTTAATATTTTTAATTGCGGTCAACACATCCCGACCGCCGTGCTCTTGTTCCCGCATTGCTTCGGTAAGGCGGGCGCTCATTCCTTTTACCTGTTCTGCAAGTGTGAAAATAACGTTAAACTTTTCTTCTACCGTTTTAGATGAAGCAGAGAGGGTTTCGATTTCTCCGCTTAACATTTTCAATGTAGTAGTAATAGCTTTGCCTTGCACTGAGGCTTCCTCTGCAAGCTTGCGGATTTCATCGGCGACAACAGCAAATCCCTTGCCAGTTTCCCCTGCATGAGCTGCTTCGATGGCAGCATTCATCGCAAGTAAATTGGTTTGAGAAGCAATATGCTGAATGACACTTGAGGCTTCCATCAGCGAACCAGATTCTTCGGTAATTTTTTTTGTTACCATATTTGCAGTACCCAGCGCCGCTTTACCGTCGCCGGTCGCAGCGGTCAAAGTTTTAATTACCTCATCAGATTTCCCAAGCGTCTGCCCGATGGAAGCGATATTTGCCACCATTTCTTCTACCGAAGCTGAAGACTGCGCAACGCTGGATGCCTGTGTTTCAACACGTGTATTTAACTGCTTAATCGTCCGGACAATTTCTTCAATAGTTGCAGCTGTTTCCGTTACGCTTGAAGCCTGTCCCATTGCCTGTTGTTTTACGCCTTCAATATGAGTGCGTATCTGCCCTATTGCATCGGCTGTTTCCGTCATATTAGACGCAAGCTGTGCGCCAATCTCTTCCATTGCACTGCTATTGCCCCCAATTGACTTAACCGACTTACCGATTTTTGTAATTGTTTCGTTAAAATACTCGGATATATCGGTAATTTCATCGGTACTGATAAGCGGCAGCCGTACGGTTAAATCCCCATCTCCTTGCGCAATATCCTGTAATGCTGCCGCTATATTCGAAAGCGGGCGCAGCTTCCTGGCAACAATGATATTCAGCATAACGATAACAAGAACAACATACAGCAGAAATGCTACTGTAGTAATCAGCATAACCTTATTCACATTCTTATAAACCTCTGCTTGAGACACTTTGCACACCAAGTACCACGGCGCAAAACTTTTATGAATACTCACCGGTACGACAATTTCAAATATCTTTTTTCCATTTTCATCCCTTTGAGCCGTATTGATATTTTGATATGCTCCGCTTGATACGCCGTCTGCCGAGTTATACTTGAAATTCCGAATAATACTTTCAAAATTTTTCTTTTCCGTTCCGATAAGCGCTTTATCTTTCTCCGTTACAATAACGCCGCTTGACGACAGTAAACTACCGTATCCGGTTTCGTATAATTTCAATGAACTCAATTCTTCTGCAAGATGAGAAAGCGCTAAATCAATGCCGAATACGCCGACCGTTTTTCCATCTTGGTTTTTTAGAGGAACCGTAAAACTAGTAACCAATATATTTTCACTGGCGCTGGTTAAGCTCAGGTACGGATCAAATTGCTGATCTTTTCCCGTATTTAAAGAATTAAGATACCAATCTTCTTCAGTATAATTTGTCAGTATACCTTCATTCACCGTTTTTGTTGCAGGATCTTTATCAAAATACAATACAACTCTTCCCGTACCATCATGAAAAGGAGTATCCGCATAGGCTGCATCAAGACCGTCAAACTGATTAGGCTCGTAACACACCCACATGCTGAAAAAATCATTATTCCCTGCCAAACATTTTTCTACCAGATCGTGCAAAGCTTTGCGTCTATCATGCGGCGGGATACTTTCAAGAGACAAAATACCAGATGCCAGCAAATGCGCTGTGGTGAACGGTTCCTTCAATACTGCAGCAGCAACTGCACCGTATTTTTCTGACAACGTAGTCGCGGATTGAATGGCATTTGTCCGTACCGTATGATAGATAAATCTATTAATCACAAATAATACCGGTACTACCGTGATATTGATGCTAATGAATATCAATATCATCAGCTTTACGCTTAGCGAAAAATGTTTCCGGCTTTGATTCTTGTGCTTAGAAGATACATATTTCATGACTTAAAGCTCCTCGTATAAACTTTGAAAGTTGTATAATTTGCACACAGCAGCGTACAACCAATAAGCGGCATTGCTGCCTTGCCTAAAACTCTGCGCTATACAGTTTAACAAACTTATTGCAGCAGCAAAACGCATCCCGTACTATTCAAGCCGATACCTTATATTTTAAACTTAGCCACTTCCTGCGCCACATTTTCGATACCGATTTTATTCTGCTGTGCAATTTTATTAACTTCCTGCACAGCATTCCTAATTTGTACAACACTGCTGACCATTTCATTCATACTGCTGGTTACGGTATGGGTTAAGTTATCTAGTTTATGCATTTCAGCTGCAACGCCTTCCCCGCCCTTTAGCATTTCCTCCGAACCAGACTGCACCTCTGTTGTAACGGCATCGATATTTTTAATAGCGGTCAATACTTCTTTGCTGCCGCTTTCTTGTTCCCGCATAGCTTCGGTTAACCGCATGCTCATCGCTTCTACTTCTTCGGACAGCGTAAAAATAGCATTGAATTTTTCTTCAGCTGTCTTTGCCGATTCGGAAAGCGCTTCAATTTCTCCGCTTAAATTCCGGAGCGTTTGGGTAATATTTTTTCCTTGCACCGCCGATTCTTCAGCAAGTTTGCGAATTTCATCAGCAACAACTGCAAACCCCTTCCCAGCTTCTCCCGCATGAGCGGCCTCGATAGCAGCATTCATAGACAAAAGATTCGTTTGAGAGGCGATATGCTGAATAACATTTGAAGCTTCTATTAATGATCCCGACTCCTCAGCGATTGTTTGTGTTAGCATATTTGCCTTTGCAGCCGTTTCTTTTCCGTTTGCAGTAGCGCCAGCGAGGGTTTTAATCGCTTTATCTGTTTTTTCAAGCGTTTGCGAAATAGACGCAATATTTGCAACCATTTGTTCTACTGCCGAAGATGATTGTGCAACACTTGCCCCCTGTGTTTCTATACTGGTGTTCAGCTGTTTTATGGTACGGACAATTTCTTCAACAGTTGCAGCCGTTTCGGTAACGCTTGCAGCCTGCGTCAGCGCTTGCTGCTTAACATCTTCAATATGTTCATTAATTTTATGAATAGCATCGGAGGTTTCTGTCATATTGGAAGCAAGTTCATCGCCGGTTGCCTTCATCATCCCGCTGGTTATACTCACAGTTGTGATAGACTTTCCTATTTTTATAATGGTTTCATTAAAATACCCTGATAACGCAGCAATTTCATCATGTCCGCGTATCGGCAACCGTACC
The DNA here is from genome assembly GCA_052173475.1 of Treponema sp. GTDB lineage: Bacteria > Spirochaetota > Spirochaetia > Treponematales > Treponemataceae > Treponema. Next base: position 1,158 of record JBQMYN010000121.1, on the reverse strand, counting down.
GTTAAATCGCCCTCCCCTTCCGCAATATCTTTTAGCAGCACAACAATTTGTTGTAACGGTTTTACGATTTGGAAACGAATAAGCAAATAAACAATCAGTAAGACGCCCAATAAAATACCGGCATATTGAATAACCGTTTTAATAAGGTCGGCAGTAGCATCAGCGGTAAAAATCCGTATTGCAGTAGCAGAAATAAAATACCATTTTGCATCTACCCCTTTTAAAGCAACAGGCGTCATAATAAATTTTGTTTTTTTTCCCGAGTACATGGAAATATCAGTATCTCCGTGTATAGAACCTGATTCCGCTTTTTGAAACAGTCCTTTCCAATAAGGTCTTGTATCAAAGATATTAAGCATGATCTGCGAGGGATCCGCTCCATGAGCTACCACGATTCCGGTATCTGCGCACAAAAAGTTATACATTTCTGCCGACGTACCGGCAATATTTTCCATTTCTTTTTGTAAATACGACATATCAATATCGATATTTATAATACCGATAGCTTCATTTTGATACATAATCGGACCGGCAAGCGTGATGGTAACCCGATTGTTAAAAATATACGGAGGCATCATCAGCAGCTTTTTTTCCTGCATCGACTTTTGATACCATGATTTTGCGGCATCAGTATTAAACATTGCAGATCTGATAACAATCTCATTATTGCTCCGCTCAGCACACGGTACAAACCGTCCGTCTTCGTGGTAAATACTTTTATTTGCATAAAAAGCATCAGATCCATCAAAAGCGTTTGGCTCAAAAAGAACCGCTAATTCGACAAAGGAAGTGTGCTTTTCGGCAAAAAGCTGTAAGTAGTCTATAATGCGGTCTCTACTGCGGAGGTCATTTGATAATTGTAACTCATGTTGAACAATACTGCTAAGATCGCTATATGTTTGATAAGCTTCATCAAAAATATCTTCAATTTTAGCCGCTTGTAATTGACTCTGTAATGTTACTGAAATGCTTTTATCTTTGATAGCATCAGCATAATTATCATATCCGTCAAATGCGGCTTTTGCTACAAATACGATCAACAAAAAGCTGGAAATAACAACAGTAAATTTTAACCCTATACTGCTGGAAATACCGTATTTATGCTGTTTCATTTCATGAATCTCTTGTGCATGTATGGGGGGGGGGGGGGGGGCTTAC
>JBQMYN010000120.1:0-4985 GCA_052173475.1 Treponema sp. | reverse complement strand
AGTTTAAAATTAAGTCTTTATACAATAATGACTATCAGAACCGCCATGGATGGCACTGTTGACCAGTGTACATCCGTGTACACTGGTCAACGACGAGTTTTTCTAGCGAAAAATTCACTACTGTATGGAACCACTGACCTCCTGTCAGTACAACAATGTTTCGGCGATGCCGAAACTCGCGGCTAATACATGTACGTCCTTGTACATGTATTAGCATAACATCACAGCTAAATCTAAAGAAACAGGCGGACAAAGCTCACCACCAAAAACTGTTTCGCAATCCGCTTTAGCGGATATAATCAATCATTTCCTTACAGAAAAAGCCGATAGGCTTTCAGTTTTTTGACAGTCCCTCTAAAAAACAGAGGCTTTTAGAGGTTCCCTATAATCTTTTACGGATAGACAGTTCCATTTCGGATATGGAGAGTTCGGCTGCAATACTGTTTTACTTCATCGGGGTTATGCGATACAAATAAAACCGGACAGGCGGCACGTTCAAGTGTTGATTTTAAGTCGCTATGAAGAGAATCCTTTAATCCTGTATCAAGTGCAGAAAACGGCTCATCAAGCATAATAAGCGAGGGAGAGGCAGCTAAGAGCCGCGCTAGAGCAACCCTCTGCTGTTGCCCTCCGGAAAGCTGCCGCGGATAACGATATGCAAGCGGTGCAATATGCAACAATTCAAGAAATTGCTGAGCAATTTCTTTTTTATGAGCATGATCTTTAATACCGCAGCAAATATTTTGCATGACCGTCATTGAAGGAAACAAGGCATAAGACTGAAACATATATCCTGCATTCCGTTTTTGTACGGGTTTTGCAATATGTTTTTCAGAATCAAACAGAACGGTATCATCAAGTGTGATTTTTCCCGAATCGGGGCTAACAATACCCGCGATACATTTGAGTGTCATAGATTTCCCGCAACCGGATTCTCCAAGTAAGCCGACAATTTCACCCTGCTCAACAGTAAGGGAAGCATTCAAGGTAAAATCTTTCAAATGTTTGACAATTACCGCTTCTAACTTCATGCCGGTTTTTCCTTTGAAAGCATACTCATAATGAAAAGTGCGGTACAAGAAACAACCGTAATAATACCCACCCATATCCATGCTGTATGCATATCGCCGCCGGCAGTTGCAAAATAAATCGCCATTGGAATAGTCTGAGTTCTCCCGGGAATATTGCCGGCTATCATCAGTGTTGCACCAAACTCACCGAGCGAGCGGGCAAAACTCAAGGCAAGCCCCGCAAGAATACCCGACCACGATTCCGGCAGCATAATACGCAGGAATATTACTGTTTCACTCATACCAAGCGTGCGAGCTGCCCATACATAATCTTCATTCACCTGTTCAAAAGCACCTTTTGCCGCTTTGTACATAAGAGGAAATGCAACAACCACCGAGGCGATCACGGTTGCTTGCCACGAAAATATCAATGAAACACCTACTTTGGCAAACAGTTTTCCAAGCATACTATTCCTGCCGAACAGTACTAAAAGGAAAAAACCCAGTACCGTCGGCGGAAGCACCATAGGAAGCGTAAACAATACATCTACAAGAACAAGCAGCCGTTTCGGCATTGTCATGCACAGCCGCGCAGCAGCTGTACCGAGTATAAATACAATAATACTCGCAATGATTGCAGCGCGTAGTGAAATAAAAAGCGGTGCGTAATCAAACATACCGCTCTAAATTAGACTGCTGCAAAACCGTATTTTATAAATACTGTTTTTGCAGTATCGGAAAATAAAAAGTCCACAAATTTTTGCGCTGCAGCCTGCTGTTTTGAATCTTTTACAATACCTATAGGATAAATAACCTTGTCATGACTTCCTGCAGGGGCATTCGCGCAAACTACCACATCTTTACTGATTTTTGCATCGGTGAGATACACAATACCGACATCGACATTACCTGTTTCTACCCACGAAAGAACCTCGCGTACATCTTTTACAAAGATGAGTTTCGGCGCAACGGCATCGGTCAGTCCGAGTGAGGCAAAAATCTGTTCCGTATATTGCCCTACCGGAACGGATTTAGGTTCTCCAACAGCAATTTTCTGTACTGAATCGCTGGTAAGTGCTTCAAAAGAAGGAACAGCAGCAGCATTTTTTGGAGTAATGAGGACAACTGTATTTTGAAGGATATTTTTTACGCTTGAATCAAGCATAAGTCCTTTATCTTTCAAAGCATTCATTTGACGGATTCCTGCAGAAAAGAAAATATCTGCCGGTGCGCCTTGCTCAATTTGATTCTGCAAAGCACCGGATGAACCAAAATTTGCAGTAATTTTTATCTGCGGATTCTGCGCTTCATACATTTCGGCAAGCTCTTTGACTGCATCCGTTAAACTCGCTGCGGCGGAAATAAGAATTTCCGTCTTTTCCTGCATCGCCGGTTTATCTTCTTTCGGCTTCTCTTGATTGCCGCCCGCACACAGCGGCGCAAAGACCATACTGCCGATAAGCAGTGCTAAAACTGTTTTTTTCATAAAAATACCCCTTTCTTAACACACGAAATTTCGCGGCTGTTTCTATATGCTCGGCACTGTATGCACAGCATCCGCTTCTGTAGCATGCACTATAGAGGCACAATCCTGTACACCGCCGGTTAGCATTTGCAATCCATGATCCAAGGCAGTAAGAATGCACGGAAGAGTCTCTCGTACCGCTTTTGGACTTCCGGGTAAATTAACAATCAGCGTATGCTTCCGTATACCTGCAATACCCCGCGAGAGCATACCAAGCGGAGTAATTTTCATGCTTTCTGCCCGCACAGCTTCTCCAATACCGGGGACTGCCCGATCGATAACTGCTTCAGTTGCTTCAGGTGTTACATCACGCAGACCAAGCCCTGTACCGCCTGTAGTAATAATGAGATGTGCTGTTTCGGTATCAGCAATAGCACTCAATGCTCCGGAAAGAGCTGCTTCATCATCAGGCAGGACTATTTTTTTTACAACAGTATACCCCGTATTCTGTAATATCTCTTCTATTATATCGCTACTTGCATCTTCACGCAGGCCCTGAAAACATCGATCAGATGCACAAACAATAGCAGCGGTATACCGGCTCCTACTCGCTATGGACATAATCCGCCCTCACCAAGTGCTGCAATATCTTCAACGCTTATGGGATCTTGCGCAAGAATACGGGGAAGAAGCCGGTCAAATATCGTCCGCTTTGCATACATAACACAACCCGGTAATCCGCAGATTGGGATACCGCCGCTATAGGCAAGCAGCATCATTGCACCGGGAAGCACAGGTGCACCATAGCTTATAATACGCGCCCCGCTGGCACGGATTGCGGCCGGCGTTTTATCATCGGGGTCAACGCTCATGCCGCCGGTACACAGAATCATACCGCTGCCTGCAGCCTGCGCTTTTTGAATTTCGCTCGTAATAGTTTGTACATCATCACCGGTTTTAACAACTGTTTGCACGGTAACCCCATAGGCGGCTAATTTTGTTTGCAGAACGGGGGTAAATGTGTCTTCTATTAAACCGGTTAGAACTTCATGCCCTGTTACTAAGATGGTACACGTTTTTATTTGATAAGGTAATATTGAAATAATCGGATTTGAAGCATCAGCAATTTCAGAAACAGATGCCATTTTTTCTTTTGAAACGACCAATGGGATAACCCGCATACCAGCAACCGTTTGCCCTTTCTGTACGGGTATATAATTCCGATGCGCAGCAATCATAACCTCACCAAGCATATTGATCTGAAAAAGACGACCGGTATCAATTTTCAACATACCATCAATTAACGCCTTTAGCTCGATTTTTCCCTCTTTTGGAACGCTTTTTTCAAGATATGCTCCCATCGCCGCTTGAGCAAGCACTTCTGCGCCTTCATCTTCATGCAGCATATTTTCATTTTTTTCCCACACAAATAGATGTTCTTTTCCCATCGATCTCAGTACCGGAATATCATCTTCCGTTACAATATGCCCTTTGCGAAACCGTGCATCTTTTGAAACACCCACAATAATTTGTGTAAGGTCATGGCATAAGATATGCCCAACCGCTTCCGCTACCGGTATTTCTTTCATAGCGGCAATACTCCTCTTACTTTTTTAGAATAAAAGGCATCTCTAAAAACTCAGGTATAGATTTTTAGAAGATGCCTTATCAGCAAATCTAACAATGAATGCTTGTTTAAATCATTCTGCTATAAAGACTTAAATTAAAACATCGTAAATTAAATCTATAGGGAACCTCTAAAAACTGAAATTTTTAGAAGTTCCCTAAAATAGTCGCTCTTTTCTTGTATAATAAAAAGACATTCTATCAAATGTCAAGTATCTAAGTGAGAATTAATTACTGAAAATCTCTAAAGCGTATCTCTAAAAACGGAAGTTTTTAGAGATACGCTTTGCTCTCCGGTTTGCTTAGATGTATTAGCTACTGTTTTGAACCACGGTGGGTTCTTAGGGTAGCTGAGGGGAATACATCCTTGTACTCCCCTCAGCAGCGAGATTTGCGTCAAACGCAAATCTCGCTGCTGCATGGAACCAGCGGCTTGCCCAAAATATACCTCCATGTATATTTTGAACTGCAAGTTTGCAAAGCAAACTTGTTACTATTTGAGTATTTTTCTTTTTATCGGAAAAAAAAACATCCCCTAACTGACTTTGAACTTCGAAACCTCTCCCGCTAACTGCTCAATACTTACTTTATTCTTCTGTGTAATCTCATTCACTTCATGTACGGCGTTGTTAATCTGCACCGCGCCGGATGCCATCTCATTCATGCTTTCGGTTATGATGCGGGTAAGACCGTCGAGTTTTTGCATTTCTTCTGCAACACCCTCCCCGCCTTTCAGCATTTCTTCAGAACCTGCCTGTACTTCCGTCGTTACCGTGTTGATGCTCTTAATTGCAATCAGCACTTCTTTACTCCCATTTTCTTGTTCCCTCATCGCCTCGGTAAGACGGTTACTCATCTCTTTTACCTGTTCTGCAAGGGTGAAA
>JBQMYN010000119.1:0-5048 GCA_052173475.1 Treponema sp. | reverse complement strand
TCCTCTGTTTACCACAGGCATTGCATTTTACTCGTTCATGCCGTATACTTTTATGCGTATGGAAGACGAACTTCACATAACCCTCACAAATGATTACGCATTCAAACGCTTGTTAGGTGCAGAAGAAAACAAACCTATCTTGCAAGATTTACTCGCCTGCATTCTTGATCTTAATCCACATGCTATAACGGGTCTTGACTTTATGGATAAAGAGCTTTCAAAAGAAGTGTTTACTGATAAAACCGGCATCCTCGACATAAAACTCAAGCTTTCAAACAACACCGTCATTGATATAGAAATACAAGCGGCATGGCATCCATCATTTGTACAGCGCACCCTCTTTTACTGGGCAAAAATGTATACAGCAGATTTTAAGGCAGGAGAATCCTATGATAGATTGCATAAATGCATTACTATCAACATTGTTGCAAACGGCTTCCGCCTTAATAATGCCATACATTCGGAGTATCTATTACAGGAAAAAGAAACGCATGCACTGTTGACGGATGTGGTTGAAATTCATTTCTTAGATTTGCAAGCAGCAAAAAGGGCAAAAGAGACGGATAAAACGCAGAATAAACATACCCAGCTTATCAACTGGTTGCGTTTTATAGAAACAAGCGATAAAAAGGAGCGGGCAATGCTAGCAGTAACTTCACCGGTATTACAAATGTTAAATGAGAAAATAGATGCATTGACTTTATCCCCTGTAGAACGGAAACTCTATGAGTCAAGAATGAAACTCCAAAGCGATATCACCACTATTTCTGAAAGCCAATTTAATGCAGGCATACAACAAGGTAAATCACTCGGGCTAGCGGAGGGCAAATCACTCGGTATTGCGGAGGGTAAATCCCTCGGTCTTGCAGAGGGTAAATCTCTCGGGCTGGCTGAAGGATCTCACCAAAAAGCTCTCACAACAGCAAAAAACCTCTTGGGCTTTGGCTTATCTATTGAAAATATCGCACAAGCAACCGGTTTAGCTGTACAAGAAGTGGAGAAACTATATTAGGGCATCTTCTAAAAACTCGGTTAGATTTTTAGAAGATGCCTTATCAGCATAACTGACAACGAGTTTTAATTTAAGTCTTTATACAGTAATGACATCCCCGACGAGTTTCGGCAATGCCGAAACTCGCAGCTGATACATGTACGTTTTTGTACATGTATCAGCATAACATCGCAAATTACATCTAAGGAAAACCGGTGAGCAAAGCTCACCTCTAAAAAACTGAAGTTTTTAGAGGTTCCCATTATTGATTAATAATTCAGGAAAGAACATTGCATTTATTATAATGCGGAAGCCATGGAGTGGATATGCGCGAAAACAAAAAGCTTTAATGCGTTATAATGCAGAATCTCTGTTGGACAGCCCCATTCCCTTGACAATCTTTCTTGTTTTATTACCATACCGTATATGGATTTGATAAATTTATTTGATGATGAGATACTGAATCAGGGAATACCCGGTACAACAGTTTCGATCGAAGATCTGGTGAAAAACACACCAAGTGCAGACATCCAGTCATTTTTAATCGATCAGCTAAAAAACGATCCAGTAATGTTGCAGCAATTTAAATTAAAAACACGCTGCAGCATTTCTCAGCATGATCTAAAAATATATAAACATGAAATTGATTCGATTTGTAAATCTCATACTGACAAATACGGATATATTTCGTATTATGACGCTCACGGATTTTATAGCAATCTATCGGAATTTTTAAAAAAAACAGTCTCACTCATAATTGACAACAAAGAATATACCAGCGCACTTCAGCTGATAGGGTATACGTTTCTACGATTAGGCAAGCTCAATATAGATGATTCAGACGGTACAACAGGAGCATTAGCATACGACTGTATTACACTTTTTGAAAGAATTTTAGCGGTATGCGATATGAAACTCAAACAAATACTGTATAAAAAATGTAAATACTTGCTGCTGAGCGAGGATGTACCAAACTATTTACAAACGTACATCGAAGAAATGCTTTTTTCTCATTTTACTGAAGATGAATTTTTGCATGATAAACTGATCCTTTCGCAAGCAAAGGTTACTTTCTTTTTAGAAACCGAAGACAAGTGCAGCAATGAATACAATGCACAGGAGTGGATGCAGTATCATCTCCAAGTTATGGAGGAACTGAGCCTCCCGCAAGAAGATATTGATGAGTATTGTAAAAAATATATCCGTCTAAGCAAAATTCGTACATACTATGTAGATACATGTATACAGCTGAAGCGGTATGAAGAAGCGGTTAGGCTGCTGGAGGAGGGAAAGCTCATCAATAAAGGCGACCGCCGCCAGTTATTGGAATATAGTAAAAAACTACAAGAAATATACACAGAAACTCAGCAGAGCGAAAAATACAAAGCTGAATTATGGCGAATTATATTGGAGTATGCCCCCGGCGATTTTGATTCCTATAAAAAATTAAAAACATATTATACTACTGATGAATGGGAAGAAAAACGAGAGGTTATTTTTAAACAAAAAGATATTCACACGCTTGATGTGTTATATGCCTACGATGGACTATACGATCGGCTTTTGCAACTAGTACTAAAAACCGATGGGCTTTATTATATTTTTAAATATGAAGACGTACTAAAAGATTTAGCACCCAAAGAAATTTTAAAGCGGTATGAAGCGGTTGTACGGGAAAAAGCTGCATATACCTCAGATCGGACTACCTATCACGAGATAGCTGATTTGTTAAAAAGAATGCAGTGCTATCCAGATGGTAAAGCACTGGTTCAAACGCTGATCCTAGAATTCCGTGCTGCATACCGCAGGCGACCGGCAATGATGCAGGAATTGGATAATATTTAGGGTTATATATGAATATATTAGATTTAGTAGAAATTTTTGAATCAGTCATGCAAAAGACGATGGATACAGCAGACAGCGACAATGAAGAACGAGGCTGTACAATAGTTCTCCCTAACATGGACGATGGACAGGCGCACTATTATGATGAAACCCTTCAAGGTCAGACGCTCAAAATACCGAATGATGGGCTGGCGGCATTGCTGAAAGCAATGCGGGGTAAGAAGTCAAAAAAAACACGAAAAACAGACCGGAAGAAAATTTCAAACAAAGCAGCCTCTAAAACGGAAAAGCCCATTCCTGAGCAAATCAGCAAAATGAAAGCACTCTACCAATATGGAGACGGTTCTTTTCAGCAGCTGTGCAAAAATTTCTATGTGCAGGGGAAATTTATGGAAGACTATGAAGATGATGCTCCTTGGCACGGAAGCTATTACGAGTATTGGCCATCCTATCATAAGTTATCCGTAAATCAGCTGCGCGGGTATTTTACGTGGCGGACAGAATTACGCAAGGGAAAGTATCAGAAGCATTGCGATGCCTTTAGTTATATATATATATTCGAACTCATAAATAAAATAGGAACGGCATCAGCGGAAGAAAGCCTCCATAAAATGGAAGAATTTGAAAAGGGCTATATTGACGCAGGCTTTGGCACCGAATATATGCAGGAAACGCTTCGCCAATGTATGTTTGACTTTGCTATAGTGAATGGCATGGCTCCAGAAATAGCGTGCCGGTATGCTGACCATAAAATGCTGGAAAGAGATGCAAAGATTGAAATTCTGCATCATCCCGAACAATACAGTGATCAGGAAGTGTTTGAAGCACTCTGTATGTTCAGCGGAAGAACCATTCCAAAATCGACTGTACTGCAAAAGGAGAGAGAAGCAGGCATCAGCCTCTTTGCAGCAGTATGGAGGCTAGCATCAGTTCAATACCGGCAGAATAGAAAGACGCTTTTTGGATTCTGCTTTGGTAGACGAGAGACACACTATTGGAATCCGCTTAATAATGTGCTTTATTATGAAAAACCGACACAGGAAACAGTAACCTATACGTTGAATCCATGCCGAAAATACAGCCGTAAGGGAAATACATGGTATGAACACAATTATACACAATGGTATCTTGGTCAAAAAAACGTAGCAGATCTATTACATGAAGCAGACAGGCAATTACGGCTGTATCTCAATACCGGGCGACCGCTCAAAAAACGCACAGAGGAAGCATGGGCAAGCCCCTATGTTGATGCAGTTATCGAGGCGGACAAACAAGCAAAGATCGAAGCAGCACGCACAAAGATTATGATTAATTTTTCCAGTCTGGATAAAATACGGCAGGAAGCACTTGAAACGCAAGGCAGTCTTTTAACCGAGGAAGAAAAACAAGCAGTCGCAAAACACGCTGAAATATCAAAAAGCACCAGCAGCCCCGAATACGCACAAAATACTCAATCCAGCAGCAGTGTAGACAGAATCGTCCGGAAAAATGCTGCCGAAAACAAGCATACAATAACAGGATCAACAGAGGGAAAGATCACTGCAACACAGAAAGATACTGCACAAGCTGCAACAAAAAGCAGCAACAATGCGGCGACGGATGAACAAACCAATTCCCCCGAAAGCCTTGCGCTACATCAGACAGCAGCGGAGACAACTGGGAAAGAATCTGTGCTGAACACTGGAGAAACTGCCGCCGCATCTGCATCATTATCAGCAGTCCGTTTGTCTTCAGCTGCTGTATCATTAGACAATATGCAGATACAGCTATTACAGATGCTGCTTCGCGGAGAGCCGGTACGAGAGTTTATTGCAGAACAGCATGGGATGCCGAACGTCATCGCCGATTCTATCAACGAAGCATTGTTTGACAGCATCGGCGATACTACGGTAGAATGCGGCGGCGAAACAATTACCCTTGTGGAAGACTACCGAGAGGATATAGCCGGACTATTAGAAGAAGCGGAGATGTCATTGACATCGGCATACCGACGGTAGTAACATCCCCGACGAGCTTAAAATTAAGTTATTATACAGTAATGACTTATCAAAAATATCGCTGTCAGCTTTGCTGATGAGGAATCTTCTAAAAATCTACACCTGAGTTTTTAGAGATGCGCTGCTGCTTATTCAAAGCATTGTTCTCCCGTTTTTAACTTGTTACGAAACTCTATTTTAGAAAAGGAGGGATGTTATGCGGAATTTACCGATAG
>JBQMYN010000118.1:0-5162 GCA_052173475.1 Treponema sp. | reverse complement strand
GTCTGCCTTGCTTCCAGTACCGCTGCTATTTCTTGCTCGTATATGTTGTAAGATTTCTGCAAGGCGGTCAAGCTCTGCCGTTCCGCTTGTAATTGACCGGCTAAGGTTTTCGCCTTGCTGTCTGCTTGCTGTAAGCTCACTGCTAAGGATTTCGCTTTGCTCTCTTGCTCTTTCAAGCGTTCCGTTAAGTTTTTCGCTTGTAATTGCAGATTCTGTTTGCTTTGCTGCAAGTTCTGCACTATGCTCTCTAACTCGGTAAGCTCCGCTTCCGTTACCGTGTAGACCGCCTTTTGTGCAGCAGCAGGAGAGGAAAAACAAGAGCATACAAGCAAGTAAAATATTAAAAAAACGCTTTTCATTCATGTACTGCCTGTTTTCCTTTATATAATAAATCTTGTTGTTTTTCGTTTAATGCCTCGTTTAGTCGCTTTTGTGCGATTGCGAAATACGTATCATCTAACTCCATACCGATAAACCGCCTGCCGGTGTTTATACACGCTACGCCGGTAGTGCCTGAACCCATAAATGAATCAAGGACAGTATCGCCTGCATTAGTTGAATCAAGGATAAACTTTTCAATCAATTCTATTGGTTTTTGCGTCGGGTGGACTTTCTCACCGTTTGTCTTTTTAGCTCCAGTAGAAAAAGATCGAATGCCGGTAATAATATTCTTAGCTCCTTTAACATTAAAATCGTTTCGGTTTGTTGCAAATATAACGAGTTCATGTTGATAGGTATAAAAATTACCGACACCGGATTGTTTATCCCAAACAAGCATATTTTTTGCTTTCAGTGCTGCATCAAAAAGCGGGTAATAAAACGCATAGCTTCGCCAATCACAAAAGAAATACACGCAGCCATCCGGCTTTAATACCCGTTTGTATTCGATAAACAGTTTTTCATAAAACGGCTTACAAATGATAAGGTCATTAAAACAGCTTTTTTTTCCGTTATGCGTCATACCGAGAAAGTACGGCGGATCCGCAATAATGCTTGTAACACTTTCATCCGGCACTTTTGCAAAGAGGTCTAAACAGTCGCCGTGTAACAGTGTAATTTGTTCAATAAGTGTCATTGTACCGGTTCCCTTTTACGCCTTTTTCTTCCGTAAAAAGCCGAGTACATTCCCATAGCCCCGCTCTTTGACGTATGATCCGGTTTGTGCAAAGCCGTCTTGCTCAAATACTGCCATTGATGTACTGCTTGCAGTAATAACAATCGCTACGTGTCCATACTTATTGCTTTTTGTCGGGGCAAAGATAACCACATCGCCCGCCTCCGGTATGCCGCCCGCATAGACTAATTTGTCTAAGTATTTTACTTCTAACGGCATCTTGTCGTATTTGGTAAAAAGGTCAGCCGCTCCAACAACCTCGCCGGTATGCGGGATAGTCCATACGTCTTTGCAATACTGGCGGAAAAGGTCTACACACTGATAGCCGTACCGCCCATCATAGTCTACTTTTTTCCCATTGTATGTATTTACAAATTCATTTAGTGTCATGTTTTATGCTCCCTCTTGTGTGATGTATTGTTTTAATGCAGTAGCAGTACATGCTGATGCGTGCCAATTCGGAATATGCAGCCCCCGATTACACCGATAGCGGTGTTGCTGCTGGCGTTTTACCGTGAGCCAGCGAAAAAACGCCGCTTGTACCCTCGCTTCTTGTATCATGCCTGCTTACTCTCCGCTTCTTCCAATGCTGCTATATACCGCTTGTTTTTTTCTATCGGATAGTCAATACACCGCTTTTTGTAATAGTCTTTCTTAAATAAATGCTGCTGTGATTCGTACAGTGCTATTTTTTTCCGGCAGCGTTTGATGATGATTTCACTTATAGTATGAGCCCATTCTTCGGTTATCGTTTGTATGGCAGGCTTTATTGCTTGCCATGCAGGATAGGCTTCAGTATGACAGGGGGTTGCAGGTATATTTTGCAAAAACTTTCATAGTCGGTTTCTATGAAGTACAAAATATCATCAATGTAGCGGCTTCTTTCTTCTTTTGTGAGTTTTTGCCGCATACAATTACGCTCAACCCTATCTTCAAATACATCTTGGATAAGCTCAAAGACATTGATAGCAGGCATGGCACAATGAATATACGGCTCAAATACCGCTTTTAATTGAGATTTAAGACGTTTAACCGCCATTTTTTCATCTGCCTTGCATGATTCGTCAATTTCTTGCACCTTGCGAAACAGCTCTTGCTGCTTTTCTTGGTCATCAAATTGTTCTTTTTCTTTGCCGATGCGCCCCTTTTTGCCGTTCCAGTCAAAACTAATCCCGCGAATCATTATCACGGTAAAAATCAGCACAGCGATAAAAGCTATGACAATCCAGCCGATAGTAGAAATGTCTTTCATACGGTTCCTCGTTTTTTTGTGTGTATGCTGCATTGTAGAGAATGCCGATGCGTAACACAAATTGAGCGGGAGAAACTACTCTCTTGCCAAAATACCATTTGTACTTTATACTGTTTTCTAGTAGGGAGTGGATATGGAATGCTTTTTTATTGTCTACACACCTTGTTTAGAGCTATATGGATTTTCGTAAAATACTATTCTTGTATTTTAATTCCCTTTTTTAGCAAAGCGTAACAATAAGCAGGTTAAGTTCTTTGTAAACAGAAAAGACCTGCTTGCGGTATTTTAAAGCAGAAATGTATCTATCAAATAACAAGGAGCGGCTGTATGGATAAGCACAACTGTAAAACCGTCGGTATCGGTAAGCTGATATTAAAAAAGAAAATAAATGATAAGGGCAATATACCGTATTTGCACTTCATTGTGGAAAAAGACAGTGATAATGAATATACCGCTATCAATCTTGAACTATTAGTAACAGCCTCCGGTGATACGGTCAATGAAGCGATTGCAAACCTTTCTCATATCACTATTTCGTATATTAACGATGTATTACAGACAGCAAATTATGCAGGTCTTATAGAGCTTGTAAAAAGTTCTGCAATGGAGAAATATTGGGCAAAATACCGTGAATTGGAGTTCAAAGCTGCCGAGTATGGAAAAGATTTAGGACATACCATTGATGAGGATATTCAAAGCAGATTATTACGCATCATCAATGATAAAGCACTTGAAAAAGCCGCTGAATGTCTTTCCAAAGAAATGGTTGAAATGCTCCGTGATATGTATGCTGATATTTATAGCCTGAGCGTTTCCTATACAGAAATAGAGGCGGCATAAATGAAATTAGATATACAATGTGTACTACATCATCTTTTGCAGCAGCATATCATATCATCACATGATGATCCGGAATATAGCGATAATAAAACCTATGAAATCCGCTGCTTTATGAATAAGACACCAAAAGCAGTAATGAGATTTTTTGTGCAGATAAAAAATGACACCCATGTCATACAGGATATTTCACTTGAAAATTTTGCACGGTATTTTGACTTTGACATTACCGCTATACTCATTCATTGCAAAGTGTAGGTAACAGGATAATTTAAAGCAGCAATGCACTAAGCCCGATATACTGAGTATATTAAGGGTACCATCACCTGTAGGTCATAAAAATACAAGGAGCAGAGATATGAATTTTACAGATGAGCTATCATTAAATCTAAATGATGATTTTTTTTCAGATAACATACTATTTCAATCTAAGGAAAATCCTAACTTAAACTTATCGGAAAAGGTAGAATTTTTAGATAAAACTCATGACGAAATAATGGATGAAGTTGCTGAACGGGCAAGAAAGGTGTTTGATTTTGAATAGCTATACCGATTCACAAATACTCTATCACTTTATTTTTTCAGATTATATCTATGAGCAAGATATAAATTTTAACTATATCAATGCTCCGTATCTTGAAAAAGCAGATAGAAATAAACGTTTTGAATTTATCCAATCTCTTGTGAATGAAATATTTGAAAAAGCTATACCATTCAACGTTCGTCAATACATGACACCAAAGATAAATCCTATAGCGTTTTATCAGGCTGTGGGTAAATTTTCCCGTGACGTGTATGGTCAAAAACGGCTCGTTGCAAGGTTAAAAGGGCTTGAAAATAGCACACAAATAAAAGAAATAACACAGTATAAGGATTATGGTTTTAAAATAGATTCAACTAATCCGTATATTCATCGTATTGCTTCAGTATTTTTATATTGGTTTAGTGTAATAAAGCCTTTTTCTGTTGAAATGTCTTCTATTCCTGAATTATCTTGTAATTCAAAAGATTATGAAAAGTTACAAATAATATATTCGCTTTTCAATGAGTATATGACATATTTCCTTATACAAGCGGCTTTAACAGGTACGACAATACAATTGCGAATTGAAGATAACTGGGAATATTTTAAAGAATTTCTAAGTGATTTACATTTTAGAAATCTTTCTCGCTCATCTTTGGAATTTTTCCTCGCTTCGTATCAGGTAGCACTATCAACTTAGTATTCAACTTTTTGGTAACTTTCCCCCCCCCCCCCCCCCCCCCCCCCATTCGGGGGCTTCCCCCTAGAACCACCTGCCTATTCGCAGCTTGTCTGCATCAGTACCGTTAAACGTATACGCCTTGCCGATAAAAGGCTTCGGGCAGCTGCTGCCGGAATACGCTACTAGCTGTAAGTTAGTTGCTTTGGTTATTATCCTTTTATTTTCAAAACAATAATTACCATGATACCAGTGATAACTCCGCTGATGATTGCATCTAATGTAATTTTCAAAAAAGTTTTTACTTTTGTTGACATAAAAACCCCTTTAGGGATATACTTATAACCAAGGGATAGGCGTTACTAATGCAGCCTATCCCCCAACCCCGCTAGAGTTTCTTACTGATAATCAGTAAGAGTAACCCTATAAGGATTTGAATGATAGCCTTGTAGACTTCCTTAGCTATAGTCTTCAAGGCTTTTTTTAACCATTCAGTCATAGTATATCCCCCTTAATAAAGATTTTACACCGAGGCAACGCCTCTGTAATACATACCATACCGCTGTCTTTGCTCTATGTCAATTCATTTATCAAAAACATCTGTTATCTCAAGTAAAAATCGGTAAGCCTCCCCTTGCCTCTGCCCCCGCTTTCGCTTATACTCAAACAATAAGGAGTTTACTATGAAAAAGATTGTTGTTTTATTACTGCTGGTTATAGGACTGGTTAGCTGCGGTCAGCTAAATAATCAAGTCGG
>JBQMYN010000117.1:0-5183 GCA_052173475.1 Treponema sp. | reverse complement strand
GCGCAAGCAAAATTGCATTGTCAGTTGATGCCAGCAAAATTAAGGTTGACCAAGAAGCTGTAAAGGCAAACGCTGTAGCTTTGTCACAAGATAAATTTAGCAGTCTTGCAGCTAATAAAGTTACATTTGAAGCAGGGGCTGTTACCGGCTTGACAGACGGAGATACAACAACAGATGCACTGAAAGTTACCGTTGCAAACGGCAAAGATGCCTCAACTAAGACTATCACTATCGACCTTAATGATGGGGCAAAAGGTAAAGACAAATACTCCCTAACCCCTGTGGTAATCACTGTAACTAAGAGCTAACCGCCTTTAGATGGGCAGACCATGTTATTGTGTCCCAAAAGAGTTTAGGGACACAATAATACCCTATATAAAAATACCATTGAAAAATAAATACAAAAACACCGGATTGCACAAACGATCGCAGCTGCATAAGCCGATGCTATGCTCACGGCTGTCTCCATAGGCTACGATTGCATATGCTAATATTGCATATGCTAATATTGCATATGCTAATATTGCATATGCTGCTAATACAGTATGCCTCTGTATCAGCAGTTGTGCAATTCCGTTTTACCAGTAAAGGGAACCTCTAAAAACTTCAGTTTTTTCGAGGTTTTCCGTAGATTTATTTGCGACGTATTTTTTATAAATTATAACAGTATAAGTATTTGGAAATTTCTGGTTCGGAGTAGAGTACTGTGAAATGAGGAATTCAAACCCGTGCTGTCTACGCTATTTTAAACTATCAATCTGTTGGACAACGAAAGTATCGAGCAGATATACAGCGAAATATCTGCTCCTAACAGCTGCATAGTAAGAATAACCACAGCATTTTATTATTGCAGAAAATCAAAAATGATTATATACTTACCGGTAATGATGGATACAATGAAAGAAGCTATCGCACATATCCAAAATCGAATAGATACGGTGTGTAAGAAAGTAGGCAGATCCCCTGCGGAAATAGTCCTGTTGCTTGCAACAAAAACAGTAGAACCTGAACGGATTTTACAGGCATTTGCGTCCGGCTGTACTCTTATCGGAGAAAACAAGGCGCAAGAACTCAGTGCAAAAGCACCGGCATTGGCTGCAATTCCGCATACTACTCATTTTATCGGACATTTGCAATCAAACAAAATACCGGAAGTTCTACGTTATGCCGATTGTATTCAATCCATAGATAGCCTTAGTCTGGCAGAAAAAATAGAACGGAAATTAATAGAACAAAATATGAATATGGATATCCTGATACAGGTTAATACTTCAGGTGAAGCGAGTAAATCAGGTTGTCTGCCTGATGAAACAGCCCAGCTAGTAACTGCAATTGCAAAACTGCCGCATCTCCGCATCAAAGGGCTTATGACAATTGGCGCACTAACGGAAGATAATGAAAAAACAAGAAGCTGTTTCCGTTGCTTAAAAGAGCTGCAAAAGAAAATTACAGCATACCGCATTGATGGTGTCTCAGTAGATGTATTATCAATGGGAATGTCCGGAGATTTAGAAATTGCAATAGAAGAAGGTTCCACAATGATACGGGTAGGCTCCGCAATTTTCGGGATGCGGGCATGAAAAAAATAGGTACGGTTTTTGTACTGCTCTGGTTGTTCTGTACGTTCTTGTGTGCTGAAGAGACACTAACCCATGTTCGTCCTAAAACGGCAGGGCTTGATATTGAGCTATCACAAATTGCAGTAACTATTATGCTCTTTGATGGCGAAAGCATTGCATACCGCTATGAGCTGCAACATGGTTCCGGTCTTTCAGTAACGGAAACACATAAAACGTTGAGAATACGCCAGCTTTTTCCGGCTGAGGGAAAACTTTTTATATTTATCCCGCAGAAAATGGTATTGGAAAGTTGTCTTATCCGTTTAAATCGTGCTCAACTGTATGTAGAAGGAATCCGCGTTGCTCATTTTCTTACAATGATGAATAGCGGCGGGGCAACACTCAGTGATACGCTCTTTAAAAACGCTGTAATTAATCTTGCTCAAGGTACGCTCACGGTAAAAAGCCGTGTTTTGAACTCCTGTGCCATTACAATCACCGATACTACTGCGGATGTAGTGCTTCAGGATAAGCCGGATCATATTCATGTAGACTACTCAAAAACGAACAGTTCTATTTTTATAAATACTGATGAACAGTTGCTGGTTTCCGGTCAGTATGGAAATCCAAAAGGAAAAACACGGCTTATTCTTTCTGCAGCAAGTTCAAAAGCGGTTATACAATTCAAGCCGAACGAGCCGGAAACTCCTAAAAAAGCCCAATCGCAGTGATTGGCATTCAATAATCAGCTGCAAATGCCGGATGAGCATTAAGAGGTGAGCTTTGCTCACCGGTTTTACTTCGATTTATTTGCGATGTTATGCTGATACATGTACGTCTTTGTACATGTATCAGCTGCGAGTTTCGGCATCTCCGAAACTCGTCGGGGATGTCATTACTATATAAAGACTTAATTTTAAACTCGCTATCAGCTGTGCTGATAGGACATCTCTAAAAATCTAACCGAGTTTTTAGAGATGCCCAAGGCTATGCTGAAAGTTGATATGCAGCTGATAGATTTTTACTGTTGGTCAGTACTGCAAAAGACTTATGGTTCTCGATGTAATTGCAGATAAATTTGATCAGCAAGACCTAAGCCTGCATTTCGGGTAACGGTTCGTGATAGTTCTTCGTACATCATATCTTCATACATCTTACCTGCAAAACTATCTTTTCCGGTTATGTCGGTCTTATGCAGACCACTGCGCATAGAATCCAGCATAATTTTTACAAAATATGATTCAAGTTCAAGTGCTTGCTGGTAGAGCGGACTTGTTTTATCAATAACAGTATTATTTGTATAGGAAGGACCGGCTGCCGCTCCCTGAGGTTTGGCATGGGTATCCGCTTCGGTAGGTTGTGCAATATCAAACGAGCTAAGATAGTCACCCGGCAAGCGCAAAGGTGCAGTAGTCTGCGGCATCACTGCGGCAGTATTGGCAGCAGTGGTTTCAGCCCTTAAAGAGTCCATAATGTGTGAAAAACCCGTTCCGCTGTCTTGCACCTGCCGACCGCTTTCTGCCGCTTTATATTGTAGATTATGCTGTTGTGCTGCATTTATTTTCATGGCGCACTCCTTACGGCATTATGCTTAGCGTTTTAAGCCTACGGCAGTACCGAGCATATTGTCGCTCGTTTGAATGGCTTTTGAATTAAATTCATAGGCGCGTTGTGCAACAATCATACTGACCATTTCGCTCACTGTTGAAACATTTGACATTTCTAAAAACTTATGCTCGGTTTTACCGAAGCCGTTAAACCCCGGCCGTCCCGCAATAGCATTCCCCGAAGCAGCTGTCTGCCGGAACAGATTACCGCCTTCAGCAGAAAGTCCTACGGGATTTTGAAAACGGTATAATTCTATCTGTCCTACATCAACCGGATCATTTTGATCTCCAACCCGAACAGAGACCCGCCCATCTCGGCTAATTGCAATAGTATGCTGAATATAATTTTCAGGAAAAATAATTTCAGGCAAATATCGTAATCCGTTTGAAGTTACCAGCTGCCGGTCAGCGTCTATTTTAAACGAACCGTCGCGGGTATAGGCATAGCTGCCGTCATACTGCAAAACACGGAAAAAGCCCTCTCCGGCTACTGCAATATCAGTGCTGACTCCCGTATGCTGTAGGGAGCCTTGTTCAAAATTGCGCTGTGTTGCTGCCAACTTTGCGCCGTGCCCCATTTCAATTCCGACAGGAGTTATGGTATCTTCTGTCGCAGGAGTTCCTGCTGCGCGAACAGTCTGATATAACAAGTCTTCAAATTCAGCACGCTGCTTTTTAAAACCGCTTGTATTAACGTTTGCCAAGTTATTCGCGACAGTATCAATATTTGCCTGCTGACTATTCATACCGGTTGCAGCAGTCCATAAACTTCTTACCATATAATTACTCCTTTTAGTCCTACTTTATCCGCACAACATCATTCCATAGTTTTGAAACCATGGCATCTTCAGAATGAATTGTCTTCTGATTTGCTTCATACGCACGGTTCACCTCAATCATACGCACCATTTCATTCACAACATTGATGTTTGATGCCTCGGTAAAACCTTGAATAACCACAGGACGGTCTTTACCCTCTGCCGCAATTGCATGACCGGAAATCGCTGTTTCATTGTAGAGACTGGAACCCTTTTTTTTCAGGTAGCGGTCATTTTCAAAAACTACCAGTTTAAGCCGCCCTGCAAAGGACGAATCAGCGTCAGGTTCTGCAATAGGACGCGCATAGACTTCACCATTTTGATTAACTTTGTATTCCATATCCTGTAGGAAGATACGCCCATCTTCACTCATAACGGGATACCCTTCTTTTGTCATAAGGTATCCTTCTATTCCAACAGTAAAATTACCATTTCGAGTGTAACGTTCGCCATAAGGGGTTTCTACGCAGAAAAAGCCCTTTCCTTCCAATGCCATATCCGCAGGGCTATGTGTTTGTTTCAGTGAGCCTTGTTCAAATTCGGTAAACACCTCGTTTATTTCAACGCCAAGTCCCAACTTACCGATAATAGGTGCTGCATCTGACGAGCCGAAAGGATTTTTGGATACACCGTCATCCCGCATTCTTCTCAATAGCAACTCAGGAAAATTTTTTTGTATTGCTACATCTCTCTTATAGCTTGTAGTATCAGCATTTGCTAAGTTTTGTGAAATAACGTCAAGTTGCCGTTGCTGTGCATTCATACCGCTTGCCGCTGTGTACCAGCCTCTAATCATAAAAAACCTCTCATTCCTATATCGGCACCTAAGAAAAATTTTAAAGACAAATTCTGTAAAAACAGCGGCGGAGCATCTGCCAAAACTCGGTGAGCGTTTATACGCTGCCGTATCTGCCAATCTTATAGCGATGCTCGTTCCCTTTAAAATTAAATCAATAGCAAAAAATTGTTCTCTACTAGACTCAGGGAGACTTACACGGTATACTATACAGAACAGAGTTGAAGCTGCCAAAACTCGGTGAGCATGTATAAGCTGCCGTATTCACCAATCTTATAGAGAAGCCCTATACCTGTTCAATAACGTTATCCTATACCTGTTCAATAACGTTATTATGAACAGGTATATTTTTTTTGAAGGAGTTTTTATGAAATTATACCATGCTATTGCAGCAGGACTGCTG
>JBQMYN010000116.1:0-5223 GCA_052173475.1 Treponema sp. | reverse complement strand
TACCTTGCAAGCAGTAATTTCTTACACTACGTTCACTCATTTGCCAGCGTTTTGCCGTTTCTTTAACAGATAGGTATGGTATCTTATTCATAGGTATTATTCTAACATATTATCGGCAATATATAAATAAACTTTGTATACTTAAATTCAATTCTATTTTGCCGTTAGTAAAACAGGCTATTCTTATATTACTTTACCAGCCCACAGGGGCTGTGCGTATAACTAGCTTTAGAATGTTTTTTTGATATAGACATCAAAATGGAGCCTTGCGTTATGGTTTTCATGATATGAGGCACTTTGGATAATCATTTTCAGTGATTTGTTCTCGAAGATAAAAGTGTTGCTATATTTTTTTATACTCATATCTGAATCATCGGCTTTTATCCGCGTATAAAAATCAAGCACCTCGCTCTCGTCTGTTTCCATATTGGTTATCGTAACAGACTTTCCGTCAGGGGTAAGCGCGAACAAAAATTGCCGGTAGCGGCACTTCGCTTGTGAGGGGGTGAATGGTGCTGGAATTGCTTCCAACTTAAGCTCGACCCCTAAAAGCACAGCACTGTAGTCTGTGGTATCAATAATACGGGCACCGGAACCATCAATACGCTCATCATCAGGAGAGTACGAATAATAAAGATATTCCGGCTTCGGCAGCGTATTTTTATCTTCTTGCCGTTTTAATATAAAAGCAGCCAAATCATTGCGTTCTTTTAAAGCCTCCTTTGTTTCAAAATGCGAATATGTATAAAACCCTACGCCCGGCAAAAAGAGAAGCAGTGTAATAAGTGCCATTGTTTTACGGAATAATGCCGTTATGTTTTTATCATGAATTGCTGCGGAGAAAAAGTACAGTGCTAAAAGACCGTTTACTGCTATTTCATAGAGAGGCGAGGTATCGGAATGGGTAAAGCCGATTGATGACCAGCGATGAGGATTGACTGCGCGATACCGCAGTAGACTGGCAATAAAGCCTAAAGCAGCAATACCAAGTATACCGAACAGCGTTCGCACTATAGGGGATCGGTTTTCAAAATGACGAATCATAAAGAGGCAGAGGATAATAAGAGTAATCACGGGATAGTACCATGATAACCCCTCTGTATCGGTGGAGTGAGGGAACAGAATATACTTTGCTATATAAATGAGACCGAGTACACCGAGCGGGGGAAGCAGTACCGGCAACAGTTTTTCAAACATAAGCGTAAAAAATTTTGAATGTACGAGCGGTTTTGAACGGTACAGCAAAAATACCGTCAAGGCGGTAACTGTCGCTGCTGAATTTGTAATGCGGAAAATAATGCTTTCGGTAAATACAATGTTCAAATTAAAAATTGCGTTAATCAAAAAAACGGTGATAAATAGTGTGAGGTATACGGCTGCAAAAAACAGCAGCGAAATAAGGAGATGAATAAACCGGAGCTTGAACTCGTTGAGGAACTCTTGTTTGGGAAAAAAGACAATAAGAGCACTGATACAGTATAGGTATGTCAGGGCTATGCAGCCGTGTTCGATATTCCGGTTCAATGTAAAAAGATTTACAAAATATATGGCGGCAATACCGGCAAATTGTAAGCAAAAAACAGCCGTTTTCATCCGGGCAGAGGCGATTTTTAGTTCATCAATACACAGTAAAATCACTGAAAAAGAAAATAGAATATTTAGCTGAATAGCATTCGGAATGTATTTATAAAATAGCTGCGATATACCTGCCGCAAGTATAAAAATGAATACAGCGGGAGCGTTGACTGCCACCGACCGTATAGCGTATATGCTCTCTTTTATTTTCACCTTAATATTCATAGTAATACCTCGTATAATAGGAGATGTCCTGTAACCAAGAAAATATATAGCCGTATGATTCTTTTTTACTCCACCGCAATATTTTCAGTTATAAGCTGTCCGTTCCGTATCTTTCCTTCCGAAATATAATACAGCCGTATCTTTGTGTTGTCGGCTTTCGTATAATCAATCACATACACTTGCCCCGGTTCAATCTGCATTGGATAATTTGATTCCGGAAGCCAATCGCCGGTTTTTCCGGAATCTTTGAGTGCCTCATACGCGCTGTCAAGCTGCCAAAATTCCCGGTATAAAAAGCCCTTAAAACCGTTTAAATCTTGTTTGCCATAATAATACGCACGATAGTCAGTATGCGCTGCGGTTATCGTATCTATGCGGATAGGTTCTATATCCTTAGCAAGCGGCGTTAAGTCCTCCGTGTTGAGGTTGTCGCCGTATATCGATTTTAATTGGTTTGCCATACAGGGAATCGTTCCGGTAGAATCAAGTGCAGCCGTATCCGTATGCGCTGAACCGTATATTCCCATTATATCGGCATTTTGAACGTGGTTGAGTTCATAGATAAAGTTTTGCACCATCATATTTTCACGGTATGCCATCGCGTTGGTATTGCTGCCGGTATAATAGGTAATACCTTGCTGTATGATCTCTTGTGCCCGCAGATATGCAGGACTATTTTGCTGTTTTTTGCTTTCGAGATAACGCAAAAAGCGTTCCCCCGTTGTGCTGTATTGATGCCCGACATCGGTACCGTGAAAAACAGTTTCCGGACACTGCGCTTTTATCTGCATAAAAAAATTAAACGTGTGCTGGTTATGAAAAGCGGTACCTTTCCAATCACTGAATACTTCGTCTAAAATAGCGTTATCTTTTTCTTTTAACCATATAGTAAGATATTCCGCCGTATAAGAAGGTAATTCAAGAAATAAATGCCGCATACCGTTAGTATAATACGTGTGCCACAGCTCTAGTTCTTTATCCGTTATTTTCTTAACGCCGTGCTGTTCGCCGTATAAATAGATACTGCCGGTATAGCCGTCAGTATTTGCAGAATCCGCTTCGCTTTTACCGTGTGCGTATACGGCTGTTGTTACGGCGCACCATAATAATAACATAATCGTAATTCGTATTTTCATAATCACCTCTTATTCTATATACCGTTGAAAATCGGTATCAATGATATTCCTTTTCGATAATGAGTTCCTCAGTCATTCCGGCGTACTGAGTTCCGTTAAATTCAAATTTTACAATATACGGCATGTAGTTAATTATTCTGATAAAATCATCGCAATTAAATGACGGGTTATAATAATTGAGAATAGCACTTAAAGCAGTGCCGTGTGTTCCAACTACGATATTTTTATCTTGATATATCTCGGTTATTTCTGTAATTACTTTGATATTTCTTTTTTGTACGGAATAAAGTGATTCTCCGTCAGCTTCCGCATAATTTTTATCCGTCCATCGTTTTTTGAACATTTCAAAATTATTCCCATTTTTGCCTGATTTTCGTTCGCACAATCTTTCATCGGTTTTTATCTGTATATGATAATACTCGGCAGCTTTTGCGATCGTGTCATAGCTTCGTTTATATGGACTTGAAATAAACACATCAATGTTTTTATCTTTAAGATAATGCAACACTGCATTCGAGTCCTCAAGCCCTTCCGCCGTCAAAGGCCGAAAACGTTCCTCGGTATTTTTTGTATGATCCGATTGGCAATGCCTAACAAAATAAATACGTGTCATTTTTATCTCCTATTCTACGCAAACCGTATAACCTGTTTTTCGGCATCAACTGTTGTTTCAATGCCGAGCGGAATAATATCATATCGATAGCCGGATTGGGAAGTATTCAGGGAATACCGTTGACAAGCCCCTATTTTATAGGGTATTTTGTAAAGTATAAGGTGAAAAGAGAATTTATAGAAACGCCATCGTTCACAAAAGGTGGTTTGCGCTTGGATTTAATGATGATGATTTGGCTGAATTACAGCAATTTCTTATCAAAAATCCGGAAGCAGGCGATGTGATGATTGGAACAGGCGGTTTAAAAAAATACGATTTGCTTTTCAGGGTAGAGGTAAAAGCGGAAGTGCCAGAGTTTGCTATGTGGATTTTGCAACTTTTGCAAAAACTTATTTGATTCAAATGTTTTCAAAGGAAGAGAAAACGAATCTAACCGATACGGAAAAGAATGCAGTAAAAAAAGTTATCGGTGTTTTAAAAACAGAAGCTGCAAGGAACTGGAGGAAAGAACATGAGTGAGTGTTTTGATAGTCTAATGGTCGGCTTAAATGAAGCGGTTGTTATTGAGCGAGGTGAATTAAAAGGCCGTAGGACCGTATATGAAATTCAACCTATAAAAAAATACAATAACATTGAAATAAAACACATAAGAGTTTCTGTTGGTATGACACAGGTTTTGTTTGCAAATTACATGGGTGTTTCACTCAAGACGGTAGAAGCATGGGAAAAAGGAACAAACCGTCCAACCGGTACAGCTTGCCGTTTAATCAGTATGCTGGAAAATCACACATTTGAAGCATTGCCTTTTGTAAAATGTTTATCTTAGAGCTTTTATGCAAACGCTTAAAACCTATGTCTTCTTCGTGCTTAATAAAAGGTTCGCCGAGCAAACCCCGTGAAAGACTGATAATCGCTATCTTTTTTACTGTCATGTTTTTTCTCCTATTATCACCATATACAGATATCAAAAAACTTCTATTACCCCTTTGTATGCATACGCTTTTTGTATCAATGAAAGTTTATTTTCAGCCGCTAAAATAGCGCGGCTGAAAAACACGTCGAGTTTGCTAACCCGCAAACTCGCTGATTGACGTATGCGCGTTCCGCGCACCAATGCAACAGTTTTCAGAAACTGAAGTTTCTTCATCTGTTGCATTTTAAGGAACTTTTTGCACCCATGGTAAAAGCAATATTGCTGCTTCGGATTGCCAATAATTTGTCTCCACTCTTAATATCCAATGTTTGCATCAAAGACGGCGAAATATAAACTCCATTATCTTTCAGGCTAAGCCAGCCGTATTTTCTTCCCTTGTATGAAATCAACTCGCCCTCTTTTAGTGTCCTATCCGCCAAATTGGGATTTTCTTGTAGAATGTGCCTGAGCTTTGAACGGGAAAGCAGCGGTTCGGTCATCACGCAAAATCCTCCCGTTTGTTTGCTGCCGGACACAATATAAATATACTGCTCTTTTTGTAATGTATATTCTTCTACTGCCGGTACCGGAAAGATGAGAGTCCCATTCTCCCGTATCACTGACCAACCGAAAATATATTTTCCACCTTTACTCATCTGCGGCATGTTTATTTCCCCAATGCTTATCTCTCTATTTATTTTTGTGTCCAGTTTTCCAGTGATAAGTTTTCTATCTTTGAAAAATGTTTCGTGTTATTTGTA
>JBQMYN010000115.1:0-5256 GCA_052173475.1 Treponema sp. | reverse complement strand
GGCTCCGGTTCCGGCGGCATGGGTTCATCCGTATTTTCAGGAGATGCAGGAGGAGTGATTGGCTCCGGTTCCGGCGGCATGGGTTCATCCGTATTTTCAGGAGATGCAGGAGGAGGCAGATTTTTCGCTGTCGGCTTAACAGGTTCGCTCACTACTTTTGGCGGTTCAACAGCTTTTGCTGCCTCATTCCGACCTATGTACGAAGGATCAGCTCCGTCTTCATCAACAAGCGAAGGGGCAAGCACCCTCACGCGGACTGTTCTATCTTTCTCTATTGCCAGTGCCTGTGCTAGTTCCGGTGAAACTCTTATAAGCACTCCTGAGGCACCGCGGCTGCCGATAACCACTGCACGAGAACGGGTATTATTTTCAAGATTAATAATTTCAATGAGTGTATGCTTAGGAAATAGTTCACTCGAAGCAAATAAACCGGTTGGAAACTCTTTTACTGAACCCGACACCGCGTTCCCATCCCAAACAGCCCATACTGATATGGTAGTCAAAAAAAACACAGAGATAAATGCCGTTAATTTTTTTATCATGTAAAGACCCTCTTATGTATATGCAATGTATATGCAAATAGTTTATCTTTGAGATTGATTAAACCTGTTTGGTAGCGAGGCTATCGAGCAGGACTAATATGTTGTAATACCCGCTGACCTATTTTTTTCCCCGCAAGCCGCGCTTTTTTCATAAAATCCGGCTCATCAATATGGTCAAGCGGAATTTCTTCCGATACCAGTACGGTATGACTCGAGAAATCAAAAAGTTTCCACTCCAGTTTTTTCCATATAACAGGCATCTGCGTCTCCGTTCTTCCTGCTTCATATTCACAATATACTACAACAAGATAATCGGTAGACGATTCAAATGCCTGAGTCAATAGCGCATTACTGTTATAATACTCATACCCGCGTAAAGAGTATTCAGTGCTTGTCGCAATAATCCCATAATCAAATGCAAGCTCAAAAAGCTCTGCTTCAATAGCAGCTGTTATTTTTACTGCATCAGCAGTATTGGTATTTTGTACACACGAAAACCCAACTGTTGCTGCAAAGCCAGACCCCAATACTACCGATAGAAATGTAAAAAAGAATAATGCTTTTTTCACTCGGCTATCTCCCTATACTCTATATCGGTTGAAAAAAAAAAGAATAAACCCCCGCCGCATATTTATCGAATAAAAAATTCTGGGAACCTCTAAAAATCTAACCGAGTTTTTAGAGGTTCCTTTCTGCAATACGATGCTGTATTCAAAGCAGCGAGGGGCTATTTGGGAAACGTATTTAACCTGAGACCCTTTTTAAACTTTCCTAATGGCATTGCGGAGATACACGATCCTGAATCCCTTGTTTGACGATGACACATACTTGAGAGAACGAGGGCTGTCCCAAAAGTTGCTTGCTTTCGGGACAGCCACTGCGAGTTTTAAGTTAAGTCATTATAAAATAAAGATTTAACTTAGAACTCGCAGGGAATTTGAAAAAAATCTATGCCTTAGTTTTTACAGATGCCCTTGACTAAAAAGAAAAAATAAACTATTCTTATGCAATCTAGGGCCTATAGCTCAGTTGGTTAGAGCAGCGGACTCATAATCCGCGGGTCGCCGGTTCAAGTCCAGCTGGGCCCATTTCTCATTTTCTTACTCCTTTATTATTTCACTATAATGGTATTGAATATGTACTGCCGCTCGTTATGAGTCTTACTATATTATAACTTTTTTTGTATTTTTATTGACTTTTTTGTATATTTATGCACTATTATTTTGGGTGTAATAAGTGAAACAACGGCTGACAAGACTTAAAGCAATAAAAAAGCTCATAAAATCTTATCCAATTGAATCGCAGGAAATGCTGCTCGGGTATTTGGCGCATGACGGCTTTTCTGTTACGCAGGCAACTCTTTCTCGAGACCTAAAAATGCTGAAAGTGAGTAAGGTTTCAAATAACAAAGGGAGTTATGTGTACAGTGTCCCCGGAGATGATCATATAAACGATAATCAGCAGACATACGCGCAAGATTTCTTACGCGGTTATATTTCCATTGACTATTCAGGTAATATGGTTGTTATCAAAACATACTCAGGATATACGAATATTATCTCGATGGCACTTGAAAATATGAATTTAGATTCTGTTTTAGGTGTACTTTCAGGGCAAGATACCTGTGTGTTTGTTTGTTTACGCGAGGGTGTACAAGGTAAACAATTTTTGGATGAGTTAAAACAGCGTGTACCCGGTCTGGAGTAATCTCAGATACGGGACTGCTGTGTATATGATACCATAGCCTGAGCTAGCAGATAGCGGACACCCGCATCAGCCAGCTCAGATAATAACTCGAAAAAGAAGCAGATGCATTTGCTCAGACAATAAAGCCTGTAGGTATCATGTTGGGCAGAACTGCTATATTTTTTCCGGCATAGAGCGTGCAGCAATAATGTCTACGCCGGTATTTAAAACATTGCTAATAATGCATTGCCCTGCAGTTACTGGAGCAGCAATTTGTTGGCGGTTTATTTCTTTCATTATGGCAAATATCATATTTTTGGGAACAGGCGCAGATGTTTTTACCGGCAGTACGGCAAGAAATCCATTACTGATTTTCACTGTTGAACTAATATTCCTTCTTGGGTCTTGCATCTCTTGTAAGCCATATACAAGTCCGCGTTTACAGCTATACCCCTGAATAATATACTCATCAGCTTGTTTAGTTGCAGTAAGGCGGCATCCCATTGGACACGATACACAGGTAAATATTTTCATAAAGCCCTCCTTTGGTACAATCGACCTATCCAATAACTCCATTGTTTGAACAGGTCTACAGGTTTCGACCGATCCCGCCGCGGATGGCGGCGATACAAATTTGAAAGTTTTAGCTTTTGGAACGGGGATGTCATTGCCAGCGTTAAAAAGTAACCAACTTTTGGGGCAGCCCCGTGAGCTTTTGTCTAAAACTGTAAGCGAATAGCTTATTTCAAGTCAGCCTGTTCCGAAACGGAAAGTTCCGAACAGAGCGATTATATCACAATCATACTATAAAAGTCATCTGGGGACGAGCTATCGAGGCTGTCCAAAAACTGAAAGCCTATCGGTTTTTTCTGTAAGGAAATGATTGATTATATCCGCTTTAGCGGATATATCCGCCAAAGCGAATTGCGAAACAGTTTTTGGTAGAAAGCTTTGCGCACCTGTTTTCTTAGATTTACATGCGATATTATCAGCTGTGCTGATAAGGCATCTGAAAAAAATCTCTACCTGAGTTTTTTACAGATGCCCGCTATCTACTTGTATTTGGTAAAAAATATATGTTATACTTTTTACCTATGAGTTTAGAACATAAAGGATTTACACCGCCGGTTCGGCATAAGCGCAGCAGCCTAAATATTGCGCAAAGAAATCGTGTTATGCACAATATATATGCGTTAATGGAGTATCATCAATCGTTTTTAGTAGTAGGGCATCATCTACCTGATGAAGATTGTTATGCTTCATTAGTGTCCTGCGCGCTGATCTTACGGAAATTTAATAAAGAGGTTACGGTATTTTTAGAAGTGCCGCCTCCTGAGCATTTAAAATTTTTAACTTCGATTTGCGGATATAATGGTATTTCTCTCTATTATTCCGAGATGCCGGCGATTGCGCCGCCGTCAGTTGTATTTATTCTTGATACACCAAAACCTGATATGATTGCTGCAAATGGCTGTGTATGGGATTTTCTTGCTGATGAAGCAATTATTAAAGTAGAGCTTGATCATCATTTTTCTTCGGATGCGGCATATTCTGCTCCGCCTGATTATTCGTTAGTGATTCATGCATCGAGTACGTGTGAAATTCTTTGCCTGATGTGTTATAAAATTTCCCGCCGTCCGGCGGTGCTGCAAGGCTATAATATTGATGAGCTGTATTCACGAAATTTAGTTCTAACCTTGTTGACCGGTATGCTTGGTGATGCAAAAATGGGTAATTATCTTGCTAATAGACGTGATCAGAGTATTTTCAAATATTTTTCTACATTTTTAAACAGAACATTGAAATTAAAAACCCGCTATCGGCTTCATACGCGCAGAATAAATTCAATTGATGGTCTCCTTACTGTTTTAGGTACTACAAGTGAAGAAAATAAAAATCTCTATACGTCTATTATGAATCAGGCTGTCTATGAAGAGAAAATAGGTACTATTATACTCGATAAAAAACAATCGGAAGAGCTGCTTTCGCAAGTTGAACCGCATCATTTTGTTAATATGATAAAACTTGCAACTGATGCGGCGGCAGAATATACGCACGGTATTGGAATTTCCGTATATTATGATAATCCTGTCCCTGCTCTTTGTAAAGTGCATTGCCGAATCCGTGCAAGTGAAGCCGTGCGGGGAATAAATTTACATAGTATCTTAACTCATTTTGATATTACAGACGGCGGCGGACATCCGGGGGCTATTGCATTCAGACTTCCTTATGCTGAAATATCGGCTACTGTATTGTTCATCGAGAAAGTAACTGCCTTTATTAAGGATGCAATTCTTCCATGAAAGTAAACTATCAGCTTCTTATGGAGCAGTATATTGCTGCATTACCGGAAAGATTTTCTGCTATGCAGCCGCCGACCCTGCTGCTGCATTCATGCTGTGCTCCGTGTAGTTCAGCAGTTATCGCCCGCCTTGCGCCGTATTTTAAAATAACTGTATTCTATTATAATCCCAATATCGATACTGCGAAAGAATATCGTATACGCGCACAGGAACAGCAGCAGCTTATAGAACGCTATAATAGCAGCAATACTTTTCCTCATTTGATTGATTATCGTATTACAGACTATATTCATCGTGATTTTTTGAGCATAGCGGCGGGATTTGAGCAGTGTCCCGAAGGGGGAGAACGCTGTTTCCGCTGTTATCGCCAACGGCTGTATGCAACTGCTCATACCGCACAACAAGAACACTATGATTTTTACTGTACAACACTGTCGATTAGCCCGCTGAAAAATGCTGAAAAGATTAATGAAATAGGCGAGTCCTATTCTTCCGAATATTGCCGTTGGCTTCCAAGTGATTTCAAAAAGAAAAATGGTTATTTGGAATCTATCAAATTAAGCAAAGAGTTTAATCTTTACCGGCAAGATTATTGCGGCTGCGAATTTTCAATTCAGAAAAGCTGATAGGGCATATCTAAAAATCTATACCTGAGTTTTTAGAGATGCCCATTACAGGAAAAAGAATCGCATGCACTGTTGACGGATGTGGTTGAAATACATTTC
>JBQMYN010000114.1:0-5349 GCA_052173475.1 Treponema sp. | reverse complement strand
TCCTCATAGAGTATATTCTTTTCAGCCATTTACACAAATCTTTTTACAGGGTCTCTGGGGGACAGCCCCTTTGAGTTTTTTGTTAGAAAAACTCAATACTGTTTGGAATCAATATTTAGTTTTCTGTTTTTAATTCCCCGCCTTCAGGCGTGCACCTAACAATGTTTCGGTGATACCGAAACTCGCGGCTAATACATGTACGTCCTTGTACATGTATTAGCATAACATCACATCTAAATCTAAGGAAACAGGTGAGCAAAGCTTACTACCAAAAACTGCTTCGCAATCCGCCAATGCGGATAAATAAACTATTTCCTTACAGAAAAAACCGATAAGCTTTCAGTTTCTGGACAGCCCCGTTCCTGACAGTGAATTGACATTTGTTCCTGTTTTCCTAACAATAAGACGTATGAAAAAAGGAGTTTTAAGGCTTCGCCTGTGCCTGTACACTTGTTCATCGGAGACGCATAGGTACAGCACTGTCATAGATTTAATGAGGAAGGAGTTATAGATAATGAATCGCTTCATATATAAGCTACGCCCGCTGCTGTATACAGAACCATTCTTTCGCGCTGTTGTTTTATTTCTCTATGCTGCTGCATTTTTGTTTTTAATTATTTCGGGGAGCATCTACCGGTATGTACACGAGCGGCACATTCCAATGCTCTTTATCTGTGCCGGTTTATTTTGCATAATTGGAGCCTTGTATGTATATGATGCCGTACATACCAGCAAAAACTATGGGGTACAATCGGAAACACACAACGCAAAACGGAAATTGTATACTATAATTTTTATCATACCGCTTACCGCACTCTTTTTTTCAGAAGCTCCATTAGACTTTTCTGTCATTGCGTACAGTAATCCGTTTACAAGCGGGACATATTCCGATGCACCAGTATCTTCACCCAATGCGGTACCAGTGCCGGAAAACGACTGCATTAATGTTAATGATGAAAACTTTACGGCATGGCTTTCTGAGCTGTATACCAATCTTGCTGCATTGGAAGGTAAAAAAATAACAATCAGCGGTATTGTTTGGAAAGACAGCGAACTGTTTGCACAAAATGAATTTGCTCTTGCCCGTATGATGATGATTTGCTGTGCAGCAGATATGCAGCCTATCGGGATACTAGCGCAGTGGCATGAAGCGGCACAACTGCAAGAAGGGGCATGGGTTCAGCTGCATGGCACCGTTTCAAAAAAAGCTTATGAAGATACGGATGAGCCGCTTATTATATGCAGCGCGGTTGAGGTTGTTCCCCGCCCTACAAGAGAATACGTGTATCCCTAAACAAGATGCAGCCGAAAAGTGGTTTTCAAAATACAACCAGAGACTACGCAGCAATAAACACGGGCATATCTAAAAACTCGGTTAGATTTTTGAAAGATGCTCTGTAATGGGAATAGCGTTTCAGCCACTTAGCTAAACAATGCAGACAGCTCTTCATTACTCATTTTGCTGATCCATGTTTCACCGCTACGCAAAGACATACCGGAAATCATCCGCTTCTTTTGAATCATCGCATCAATTTTTTCTTCAAAGGTGCCAGCACAGATAAAGCGTGATACAAATACCGTCCTATGCTGCCCAATGCGGAATGCTCGATCAGTAGCTTGATCTTCAATAGCGGGATTATACCAAAGGTCAAAATGAATAACACGGCTTGCCGCTGTTAAGTTTAAGCCGGTACCGCCCGCTTTTAACGAAATAAGGAAGATGCGGCTGGCGGGATCATGCTGGAACGCTTCTACAGCTTTTTTACGGGCAGAAAGCGGCATTTTCCCGTGGAGCAAGAGGCTTGCATCACCAAGATGCTCTTTGATAAGTTTTTGCAGCAAAAAGAGAGTCTGGGTATACTGACTAAAGATGAGTACCTTTTCCCCAGCAGTTAAAATTTCCTCTAAAAGCTGCATCAGTGTGAGAGTTTTTTCGGATAGCTGTAAGTCAGGCGGATTTTTCGAATCATACACATGAGGATGATTGCACACCTGCTTTAACGCCGTTAGCAGTTTGAGAACGAGCGCATTACGCTGCATTCCGTCTTCAGCCTTGAGTACCTGATCCAACTGCTCTTGAACAAGGCTTTCGTACAAGGCTATTTGCAGCGGCGTAAGGCGGCAGTATTGCGGCGTAACAATTTTTTCCGGCAGATCTGAGATAACTGCCGGATCGGTTTTTAGCCTGCGGAGTAAAAACGGTGCAGTAATTTTCTGCAATGCTTCGGCTGTTTCCTCATTACCGTGCAGCTCAATCGGCAACCGCCATTTCTTGCGAAATGAATCAGCAGAGCCGAGATACCCCGGAATAATAAAATCGAACAGGGAGCGCATATCTTCGAGGCTGTTTTCAACTGGTGTCCCAGTCATGGCAATGCGGGCGTTTGCGCGGATATTGCGCAAAGCTTGGGCATTTTTTGTTTGTGCATTTTTAACAGCCTGCGCTTCGTCGATAATAAGGCAGTCAAATGTCCGATCCGCCAACTTTTTCGCATCACGCTGTAATGTTTGATACGTGGTCAAATGAATATCTGTGCCTGTTGAAAAACGCCGCCCCTGCCCGTGGAATGTTTTACAGCTTAAAGAAGGGGCAAATTTACCAATTTCATGTTCCCAGTTGGAAAGGAGGCTTGCTGGAGCCGTAATAAGGATGCCGTCATGCGTAAGCCCCTGTTCCTTCAATTTTAAAATGAGCGTAATAACCTGTAATGTCTTCCCTAATCCCATATCATCGCATAGCAGACACCCGAATCCGCTTTTAATTGTAGAATAGAGCCATTGGAAACCTTTTTGCTGATAGGGGCGTAATGTTGCCTGCAAGGTTTCCGGTACGGCTGCTTCAGTATCCGTAAACAGCGAATAGGAAAAAGGCGCTCCGTTTTCCACAACAGTTTCTCCGGTAAATATACCTTGCAATACCTCATGGGAATCGGGAGGAGCGTGCTGTACCGTTTCAAGCAATCGTGCTGTATATTCCGGATCAACCAGTACATAGCGATCCTTGAATTTAACAAGCCCCGTGCTTTGCTCCATCAATTTTTTAAATTCCTGTACACTAATCACCGTATCGCCAAGCATAATGCTACGATCATAGTTTATCAGTGATTCAAAACTAAGATACGATTGTACTGAACCTGCGCCTTTCGGCTGCTCTATTCGGATAACAGAACGAGGTTTGAGCACTTTTTGCAGAGCTTTCGGCAACACAACATCAATGCCGAAACGAGTCAGCAATGGAGCAGCGTTTTTTAAAAATGCAGCGGTTTCTTCATGCGATAGCGACACTGATTTTTTAGCTGCCAGTGCTGTCAGTTTTGGAAGATACGACGAAAGTGCAATACAGAATTTAATAACCTCACTTTTAGCAGCAATTTGCTGATGGATTTGGTGAAACGGATAGAAATCAGTGCCGGTTTCTTCCCTATGCCGAACTTCTGCTGAAAGCGTAAAGTCAGCTATTTTTGATTCCGCTAAAATGAGCCGGAAAATCAAATTTTCGCTGTCATAATGCAAGGCTGTAAGCCAGTTTGTCAGTACAACAGGAAAGCGGCTTTTACCCGGTATGCGGAGGTCAATCGCAATCCCCTGAAAAAAAAGCCGTGCAATTTCTGCATCCTGCAAGTGTATTCCCTTTGGCATATACTGAGCAGAGTGAACATATTCAGTTAAAAAGGCGGTGAGCAACAGCTCAGCACAGTACCGCCGTCCCCATACCCGTACCGGCGGGAAAAATTCTTCTGTAATGAATGGTTCAAAGCGGGAAAGAGCATCTTTCACTTCCCGTGCTGTGGAAAAGGGCATCCAAAATATATGCAGCGTTTTCGTTTTTTTACCGACACACACAGCTGGTACAATGGCGGATTCGCTGATCAGCCGCTCGGCAAGGGCAAACAGTACAAAGACCGCTTTTACACCGGCAGGAGAATCTTTTGCAGGAGTCACGCCTTGAAAAAGCGGCAGTGCCTCTACCAATGTTACTACCGCTTCCGCTGCCGCACTGCCGGGCGGTTTTATCCGTAAAGAAAGCGGCTGCACAGAAAGCAGCGGAAATTCCCGTGTTTTTATAGAAAATGTTTCGGCGATTGTAACATTCAGGTACGGCAAGAGGCGGCTTCCGCATAGTATTGCAGCAGAAGCACCGGTACGGCTTTTCATCACCGTCTTGATAGTATCTTCAAGAGACATACCGAACCGGCGGTTTTGTCCGATAATCAGATGATGATACAAACCGGTAAGCAGAGCGGTAAAATCCCCGCTGTAAAACTGTGCAGCAGAAGGAAGCAGCGCAGTAATGAGCGGCATATAGGATTCTTGTAGAGCAAAATGCGGTAATTCATCCAGCAGTTCCAACGTTTCCGGTACATTCAGCTGCTCGATGTACTCTGCCGCCGGCAAGGTATTTTCAGCTTGTGTCGCCGGCGGATTTTTACTCGATACAGCAATCGGACAGCGTAGAGTTACCGGAATCGGATGGAGGTATTCTTCCAGCAGTATATCCGCTGCTCCCGCAGTTTTTTTGCATTTTTTGCCAGAATCAGCCGGTTCAGTCTCCGGCTTGGTATCTGTAACAGATGGCGGATTCTCACTTGTCCCCGATAGCTGTTGCCGGAAAGCACATAGATCAAAGCCTGCAAGCTGAAATAACAAGCGTGGATCATGATCTATCTCTTTTGAAACAATATACAGTGTTGCGGCAATATGCTTACAAGGATTGGCACTATCGGGGCAGGAACAATCACTTTCAATCTGCCGCCAGTAGGCGGGAAACAGACGCAGTTTTTTTTGTTTGAATGCTGCAATGAGCACATCAGTCATAATGCCATTTTCCAATGCGGCAAAATCCAGTGGATGGTCTTTTAAAATTTTCTCCGCTTTTTTTCGGTTTGTGTCAGAAAGAGGCGATATTTTAATGGTAACATAGTACCACGGATCATAATGCCCTGCAACACGGGCAGCAATGACCGTGCCGTTTATATGCAAGGAATCTACTTTGCCGGTATTTGCATACGTGCGACCTCGTTCAATCCGTCCTGTTGCATTATAGCTTTCCAGCATCTCTAAAAACCACGCTCCCCAAGGGGTTACACCGTATTTTACTTTTGCCATACAATCAGTATAGCGCACTTGCAAAATAAATACTATTGAGCATATAGGGAACCTCTATCTAAAATCAGACAGCACGATGTATCGTAATTGCTCTTACAAAAAGCCGATTACACATCAAAGAGCCTCTAAAAACAGAAGTTTTTAGAGGCTTCCTGCAAAAATTTAGCAAAAAGGTACACTTTTTTTGATTTTTTTGCATTTTTTACGTTTTACCTCTTGACATTTCTAGGGGGGGGGGGGGGG
>JBQMYN010000113.1:0-5394 GCA_052173475.1 Treponema sp. | reverse complement strand
AATAAAAACAGTGTTTTGTCAAGTCCGAAGGAGTTTTTTTTCTTTGTGTAAACAAGACACATAATCTGCATCGCCCATGCAGAAAGGAGTAGAAATGAAGAAATGTTCATTTTTTGCAGCGGTAGCAGCTGCAGCACTTTTACTAACGGCTTGCCCTAATATGACTTCGAACAAAGAAAAAGATAAGGGGCAAGATCACCACAATCAGGGAAATACGCCTGCAGGAAGCACGGTGTCATTTGAAAGCTTTAAGACCCGTTCCATTTCCGTAAAGAACAATACCGGAGAACGACTTGTGGCTTTTAAAGGTTCTATTGAAGCGAGTTCGCTTATCAGCGGTGTTCCTGCCAATGCAAGCAATCATGGGTTACGAATGGACGAAACGCTTTTCAATGCAACCGGCGATTTTGCCTTATTGTTTTTAACGGAGGAAGTTTACAACAAGAATAAAAATAACTTAGCCGCTGTAAAGAATTCACCGTTTGCTAGTATCTACGCATTTTATAACAAAACAGGCTCAAACGACCTTGTCTACAATATAAGTAGTAATTCCGGCGGCAAGGCAAAACTTACGTTGAACAATAATTCTCCATTCAATGTAGAAATTAGAGTAAACTCTCCTGAAGGCGAAGTTCTGGGATATGTCGGTGCATATACTATGCTAACAACAATAAATATGCAACCGGGCGATTATATGTTGTACCCTGTATTTAAAAAATTTATGCCGCGTGATAACGAAATCTATAGCCAAATACCTGAAATGAAGACATCGAAAAAACCGTATGTAAAAAGTCTGGGAATTACCGATGCCGCATCTTGGGATATTGGAAATCTTTGGGACGCTTCCAAACTAAATCTTTCAGCAGGCGGATTTTACATTACCATAAATAATCAGTCTACCGACCAAGATGTAATGTTTTTACAAGGGTCGGACGTATATACCACGTCGCTCGGTATAAAAAACATTAAGCACGGACATCATGAAACATTCTTTGTTCGGTTTCAAAAAAATCCTGATGGATCATATCCTGAAAAATTTTCCATGAGTGCATTGCGGATAGGTGCTCCGGGGTATTCAACCGTAGTTTCTGAATTTGAATTTCACCGCGATATGAAATATGAAATTACAGTAAAAGGCAGCGAAGTAGATAACTTGCAATTATCAGAGATTAAGCAACTTGGTAAGGTCGATGTCAATAAAATTTATGATTTAAAATAAACTTTTTGATCTATAGAACCACACAAGCAGTTACCGTGCTTTCACGGCACAAAATTCCGCGCCGGTTGTCTTCTTTTCGTTGAAAATGTACAACCGGCGCTTTTATCGTTCATATAAGGAAGAGACACACCATGAAAAAAAACTTATTTGCAATAGCAGTCTTTGCTTTTTTATTGTTCGGTTGTCCTAACAACATAGCGGTCAATACGTCACAAAATCAAACTCCTCAAAACGGAGGTGGAAGCGGCGGTACCGGCGGTACTACACCGTCTGTTGACGACCCGAATGCAAAAACGATACTCACCCTTCAAAATAACTCCTCAGTATCGCTTGATAATATTAAGTATGCCGGAAAAGAAACGGAACACCTCGTGCCGGGTGCTTCTTGGATCGCTAAATCCGTGGACAAATTACAAGGTTATATTTATTTTGATGTTTTAGGTACGCAAGTGCATACAAATGAACCGATCATTATTCAAAAAGATAAAAAGCTCACTCATAATATAACAGATAATACGCTGGTAATCGGCGTAGGCGGTAAGCCGGGCACTATGCCCCTGTTGCAGCTTTATCAGCAACTGAATGGGGGCAGCAATCCTCCGCCGCATTCCCCCCAACAGGCTGAATTGGAAGGCGGCGTGTTTCTTATTTACCAGCACAATGATACGGCATATTATCAGTATTTTTCAAACGGGATAGTCTACGAGGTGGAATACACCAGAGCGGGGTGGAAAAAATATAGTAGAGGAGGAAGGTATCAAGGACAAACACTACAGCTGCCGAATGGAACTTCTATACAGCTAACAGTTACAGCAGACGGCATTAGATTGCCAAATGGAGGCACTAACCGCCGCATAAGCGATCCGGCAATCATCAATACTATTAAAAATTTACCGGTTTCTCCCTTGCAGCAGCATCCGTCTTCTCCGCAAGGTACACAATCTTTAGAGGGAAAAATATGTGTACCTGGTGATACGCCAGAAAATCCCGGTGTAAAAATATTGCTGTATTTTTTGAACGGTACCGTACATGGTATACAACGTCAAAACGGTGTTCTTACTCGTTTCAGCACAGGTATGACGTATCACGGAACAGTTTTACGAGCCGAAAGCGGTGCTACAGAACAATTAACCATTACCGATGGCGGATTGATAAAACCAGATGGAAGTTTTTGGTCTTTTTTAAGTGATTCGTCGGAGATCGCTGAAGCAATAAAAGCACTATTTTAAAACCGGTAAGAACCTACGACACTGCCGATTCGCCGGTTATATAAGGAGAGCAAGCCTATGTATAAGAATATGCTGTTAATAGCAAGTTTGCTATGTGCTATTTCGTGCAAAGCACTGGTACGGAACGACGCACATCCGCCCGCTATTGCGGGCACAGAGGATATAAACACGGTAACGGTCAACTTTTTTAACGAATCATCATTTAAAGCTGCGATATACATGAATGTCAACCCTTCATCGTCAGATACATCGGCAAAGCCGCTGGTAACGGTTAATGCCGGTGCTACGGAACAAGTAACATTGCCCCCGAGTACCGACCAGACAATCGGCGATGTGTTTTATATCCGCTACTACATACAGCTTGCCGATTCCTTTACCTCCGGCACAGACAAACCGATCTATGTACAGGCAAAGCGGGATATTTCCAATATTGCCTTTGTATTAAAAAAAGATGAAACATACACAAAAATAATTAAGCAGCCTGCAAGCGGTCAACTTAAATTTATACATTGCTACATCAAAGTGCAGAACACGGGGATCAGTAGTTTTCAAGTTTTACAAGGCAGCAGCTATTTAAAGAAGCTCGGCACGGAAGAATTAAACTTAGCAAGCGGGCAATTCGGTTTTTATGAACTGAATATCTCTGACCTTGAAACATCCGAAACAATGCAAGCACTTAAATTTTTGGTTACGGACACTGCAAACACCATTACGGTTGAACCGTTTTTACTTGAACGCGGGAAAGTATACGGTTTTCAATGTAACGGTACCACTGTAACCGCCCCTGCTGTTACGGATATTACTTATTGATTAAAAGGAGAAACTAAAATGAAAAAATTATTGCCGCTTATTACGGCTGCTTTAATTGTTTGTTTATTTGCGGGATGTCCGTTAAATTCACCGCAACCGGATAATGGGAATAAAATGCAAGAAAAAGGAAATAAGACGCAGCTTAAAATTACGAATCAAAGTTCTCGCCATCTTACTCTTGCGGATTATGACAGTATAAGTTTTTCAACCGATGAACTTGCTTACGTTAAATATTTACCCACAGGCAAATCGTGTGTAAAAGACTTTACAGAAGAATC
Organism: Treponema sp.; assembly: GCA_052173475.1. Classification (GTDB taxonomy): domain Bacteria; phylum Spirochaetota; class Spirochaetia; order Treponematales; family Treponemataceae; genus Treponema. The sequence goes on along the minus strand of JBQMYN010000113.1, from coordinate 1,858 downwards.
GAATAGTTTTTTACGCTTCACCGTGTATTCAAAAGAGTATAGTAAAAAATTCGGCTGGGTAGGAAAAAAATATGAAGTACGTACTAGTGAGCTTATTGCAACTGAAAGCGGCAAAACAAAATTGTTTACAGTAACAGATAATACGCTGGTTATAATAAACGGTACTACTACGCCTGTAACGCTTTCAAGTTTATATGAAGATTCGACTACAGTTTCAATTAAAAATGAAACTTCCCGCATGCTAAAAGAAGTAAAATTCGCCGAAAAAACATTTGCACAAAAAAACGGAGAATTTAATAAAGGTGCTGCGGTTATACAAAGTTTTACCGATGCATGCAAAGGATATGTTTATTTTACGATACATGAACGCGATCATCATGTTGCAAATGACAAAGCTGATACCGAACACGGCGAAAATTACAGCTGTGCAGTGTATAAGGTAAGAACTTTAAATAAATTTTCTGTTGAAAAATATGAAGCAAAAGAAATTGTTATTGATGATACAACGCGAGTAGTAAAAATCGGTGAGACTGACAACAACGCTCTTCATATTTCAGAGTTATTAAAAAATGATGCACTCCTCAAAATTGAAAACGCTACAATACAATCGCTTTACCGTATTAAATATGGAGACGATGCATTTATTGATGCCCTCAATATCAATAATGCTTACGAAAAAGATTTTACCTTTAATACAGATGAGATGAACGAATATATTTCTTTTGCTCTTCTTCCGGGGAAAGCCGCACATCGAGTAAGAACAGCAGAAAAAATTTCTCTAAAAAAGGGAATGGCTAAAGTCAGCAGCTTAACCGGTGCGACTATGGTAGTCAAAGATGGAGAAAGTACCCCTGTTGCTCTTTCAACGTTGCTTTACACTGAAATAAAAATGACAATTACAAATTCAAGCTCAAATAATCTTTATAATATCTCGTATCAACAACAAGACTTCGGCATAAAAAACGAATATAACGGCTCCTACTATTTACACATAGGAAACAGTGCCTCTAATTTAATATATTATCGCGGTGATTCTTATAGCGATCATATCTATTTTGAAGTTGACCATAATGTAGTTGGGGGAAATCACTACCACTTTAAAGCCCGTACCCACGAGAAGATTGAAGTGAACAGGAATAAACCTTATACATTTACGATTGATGATTATACGTTAATTGTAAAGGAAGGAACAACAGAAGCCGTTACACTTAACAGTTTATTTGACTAGACAGTCGGGGAAGTTCCGTTAATCAATTTACTATGTGATTTAGCAAAAGCAGCCTTTTGGAATATATCGCCGCATTTGCAAACTTGAATGTCAGACCTTGTACATCAACTTGGAAAAGATACAATAAAGGGATACTCTAAAAACTTCCACTTTTAGAGGCGCCCTTTAGTTGTCAGTAGCAGCTCTTACTTAAACGAATTATGACGATACGGTTCTCTTAACCTTTTTGACTTTTTGTATAATGCTGTTATCAGAGCAAGCCGAATATGTGATCCTGTCTATGAATGCCTAGCAATTTTCTATCTCTCACTATTGGGCATTTCTAAAAACTCAGGTATAGCTTTTTAGAGATACCCCACCAGCAAAGCGCACCACTTTTCCTATCATATAAAACAATCTGATGATGTAACATAGATAACGGGAATGTCCCAAAAGTTGGTTACTTTCGATACATTCCCGACGAGTTTAAAATTAAGTCTTTATATAGTAATGACTTAATTTTAAACATCGCATCTAAATCTAAGGGAACTGTCCAAAAACTGAAGTTTTTGGACAGCCTCGTTTTTCATTATTTTTTGTAAGTAAGTAATCAAAATTAGTTTATATAAATAACGTCTGTAGCTTCCCGTT
>JBQMYN010000112.1:0-5421 GCA_052173475.1 Treponema sp. | reverse complement strand
ATAAGTTTTCTCCTGATGCTGCTATAGGAGAAATAAAAGCTCAAGGTTTGGCTTTGCCGTTACCGTTTGCGCAAAAACAGTATACAACATGATAGACAGAGGAGATTTTTATCGGCTTACTAATAAGGATTTACCGGTTAAGCGCAATAAACAGAAACGAACGTATAAAAAGATCGGTAAGGTAGCCAAAAATAACGTCAAAGGACGCAGCATTGAGCAAAGACCTCAATGGATAAATGAACGGAAAGAAGTAGGACACTGGGAAATGGATTTGATTGTCGGTAAAGGAACGACCTGTTTGCAAGTTCTTACTGAGCGAGTAAGCAGAAAAGAATTAATCTTTAAGATACCCAATAAGAAGCAACAAACCATTACAAAAACACTTGATAGGCTTGAAATGAAGTATAAGGAAGCGTTTTATACGATGTTTAAGAGCATTACGATGGATAACGGGACAGAATTTGTAGACCAACAAGCTCTTGAAGCTTCATGTTTAAAAGCAGGGGAGAAAAGGACAACCTGCTATTACGCTCACCCTTATAGCTCTCAGGTAGCGAGGCAGTAATGAAAATGCCAATCGCCTTATGAGACGCTTTATCCCCAAAGGTGCAAACATTGCTCTCTACAGCGAACAGTACATCAAAGATATTGAGCAGTGGATGAACAACTACCCGAGAAAACTCTTGGGTTATAAAACTGCCAATCAATACTACCAGCACGCGGCATAAAAATTCCTTTTTTGGGGCAATTCCTCTTGCAATTTAGACCTTCCAGTCATCAGTTTTATCGATGGTGTAGATAAGCGCAAAGTATGACGGGTCATTTTTGTTGATGCCTTCCAGCGTCTTTTTCGCTTCGCAGCTTTCATAGTAGCATGGAAGCGTTACGTCGATTCCTGCCGTTGTAATGATAAGCACTTGCCCACCGTTTTTGCGGGCGCGCATACCCTGCCTACTTGCCTGCAAGGGTTTATCGGTGTAGTACTCATGGTATTCATCGAGGACGGCGAAGCTGTTTTTATAACTATCTAGCTTTTTGGTGTTTGAGCTGAAAAAACCTATTTTGCTGTTTTTATAGACAATCGCCTCTGACCAGCATTCACAGACAGCGTTCAGCGATTCCGTGTTCTGCACAATACCCTTCAAATCTTCAAAAGCTTTTTTGGATTGCGCCTCGTCCCCGGAAAAGAAATAGCTTTCAGCACTTTCGGTTGCAAGAAAGTTATACAGAATTGACGGAAACAATATTGAAGTGGTTTTGCTGTTCTTTCGCGCAACCTCGATATAGGCTAACTGCGTAAGAAAAAGGCGCGGATTTTCTTCACTGACAAAAAGATAGATGCCGGCGTAACAAAAAAGCTGCCACGGTAGCAGCTTCAGAAGGCCGCCGATATCAGGGATGTAAAGCTCTTCTGCAAAATTGATAATGTTTGTCACTGTTTGCCAGTCTGCTCGATACCCTTCTGGCGGATTTGCAAGCATGTCTAAAAACCTGCTTACCGCCTTTCTAACATACAGACATGACGGGATTTTCCCGCGCTCTATATCGCTGCAATAGCCGGTTACTGTTTCTATTACCTCTTGCTCGCTTCGCATTAGTTCACCTTCTGCATGACCAGCCGCTCAATCGGGCTTGTTGACTGTAATTGTTTTTGCAGTTTCAACTGCTCATTAATAATCTGCAAGTCTCCTAGCTTCATTTGATTGCGTACCTGTGGCGTCAGGTAGAATTTGCTGCCCAATTCATCAAACGCCTTGCTGAATTTGATAATCATGTTCTGCAGTTTGCAATATTTTTCAAAATCATCGGTCGGGTCAACGTCTTTAAGCATCTTGCGCACCGTACAAAGCTGGTCAAGAATAAGATAGAGGTTCGTCACAGAGGGAATATCAACCGGATAGAGTGACTTAAAACGAAGCAACATAGCGACATGCGCCTTAAACGCCTTTTTTACCGCCTTGTTTTCCAGGGCAGTAATCTCTTTCGGCGTTGAAATCTTTTCGGGAACCGGCATAAGCTGCGAAAAAACCACGTCAGCGTTATGCTCGTGGCGGCATTTCTGGTAGGTTCCTTCAAGTTTATGTTGTTCTGTACTCTTTCTTTTTCGTCCTTTAGTTGACATTTTTCGTGAAAAACCTCCTTTTTTGCTCAAAAATCCCCTAAAACCCCAAAACGACGGTATTTTGCATAGCCAAAAACCTAACTCTTTGGGGGGTGTTCTATCAAAAAATAACTTTTTTTATCAATATGGGGTATGGGGTTCATTCTTTTTCGCATAAAATGCCGCAAAAGCACGTGCTTCTTGCTCATTTGCAACCTCACCGCGCCGCGATAATGCTTCGGCCGCAGTTTTTTGCCGGTGACAGACCGCACAAAGCACTTGCAGGTTGTTTATGTCGAAGAATAACCCCTTATCTCCACGCGGTGGCGTGATGTGGTCAACATGTAGCTCACCGACACCGCCACAGCGCACGCAGTACGGATGTCGCGACAACACAATCGTCCGCATTTTTTTCCAATCTGCGGAATTGTAAAGCTTTTTATTCGTCTGCATCGCAGTCCTAAAGGCATTCAGCCTTTGAGCCACCCGTGCTTCTTGCCGCTTTTTAACCAGCGGAGCATGACGCTTGCAATACCCTTTAGCGCTTAGTAGTGCCCTACACCCATTCCAACTACACTGATACTTCAGTTCCGCCATTAACGCTCCTCAATACTCAACATCTTGTCATTCACCGCATCACGTACAATCTCCTGTATGCAATCAAAGTACGCATACGCGGTAACGCTTTCCACCGTCTTACCAACCCTTCTGTAAAACTTACGGTCAATAATCCTGGTAGCAACGTCGTGCGCTTTCTCGCTTATATCAGGAATAAAGCACCCCTTCCTTTTGCAGTAGGATTTAATATACCTTTCTGCAATCGCAACAAGCAGCTGATAGGCTTCTGCCACAATCGCTTGAGATTGTCTATTACTATAGGCGATTTGCAATTCTTTGAACCGATTATTAACATCATGCTCCACTTGTGCGATTAACACCTCCAAGCCGGTCTGCCCAGCTTTCAGGATACCGCTGGTAGTATGTTTTCCATACATGCTCATCAAAACGTGAGCGCAGGTTATTAATCGCCGAAGGGATACCCACTACCGGCAAATACAACCAGCCGAGCCGCCTTGACTGCCTTGAATGCCCGCACTCATGCCGGATAGTTTTTTCATCACAATCGGGATAATGAAGAAAGATGTATCTACCGGTAGAAAAGCCGGATATCTTCTTGAATAAAAGATTACTCCGCTCCTCCATCCAGGGCGTTGATAGCAACACAAAGACGCCAAACTTCTTACTGAAAAGCTCCTGCATGTGCGCCCCTTTCCAAAGCGTTTTGGAAAGCACAAAACCCATAAGTGTTTGCGGCAGACACCATACCCAATCTATCAGAAAAAATACTATTTTTTTCATTGTTTTACTCCTCCACCAATTCCCCGCAGGGGCTGCCGTCGTCGGCAAAGACATATTTGTCCATAAACTCTTTTACAGTATACCAAAGCTCATTTATTTTAATTTCTTCATATTTTTTACCTTCTTGATTTAGTCGTCCTATGGATATATTAGTTATTAAGGAATAAAATTTTTCATCATTATTATAACCTGTATATGATAATACCCACCCGCCGTGTTTCCTTATTGCCTCCATTGCTTTTTCAACGCTTTCAAATGGCTTGTACTTCGGTTCGGCTGGCGGTAAAAGGAGATACGCTAAAGCACTCGTGTGTCCAATTTTATCTACAAATCTGAACACTTCATTACCCTCTCTTATTTCTCTCAATTCTGTCTTGCTAAATCCCTTACACTCGTATACTAGCTCTTTTAATTCTTCTACCGTATCTGCAAAATAGCACATACTCCCAATCTTCAACTCATCCGCATTAAGCGCGGTGTATACTCTTGATTCGTCAAACTCCATGATTTAGTCCTCCCCTATGTTCAATCCATCAGTTTTTCGATATCTTCCGCTTCTGCCCCCATACTGATAAGCAGCAAGGTACAATAGCCGATGATGTCGACCACATCATTGACGCGCGGTGAGCTTTCGGTATTCGCCATAATGCGCCCCAGCTTATCGTCAAGCCGTATCAGAATGGAATTGACGGCATCGCCTTTGTAAAAAATCTGTTTTGGGCTTAGAGCAGAATCCCCATATTTTTGATTTTTATATAACAGCAATTCCCTCATTGCAGCCGTTATTTCGATGATTTTTTGTTGTGTTTCAGTGCGTTCTGTCATGTCATTACCTCACCTTAACTATTTTTCGTTTCCCGCAGCTTAGGCCGGTAGCTTTCCCAATCAAATTCAAATGATTTTCCGCTTGCTGCAAGCCGGTCAAGCACTGAACTATCCAATACTGCTTTTAACCATTCATAATTACAGTTTCCGGCAAGCCAAAGCGGTAAATTGCGCTCGTGCCGTTCTCTACAGATGAGGGAAAGCAGTGAGCGCTTAGCATCCTCGTTCTTCCCCTTCTCGATTTCGTCGATAGCCAAAAATGGCATACTGCAGTATTGCTTGACCAGCTCATATTCGGTTTTTTTTGATGCCGGAGAATAGCTTGCCCTAATTTCCATACTCAAAAACTCATAGGTAGTGTACACCCCTCTGTTGAGTATGACTGCGGCGCTCATAAGGTGCGTTTTGCCCGTTCCTGACTTCCCGTATAGCAATACAGTAGTGTTGCGGGGGTTTTGAGCGATGTCAAAAAGCGCTCTTGTATGAGCGGCTGCTTTTTCATTCGCTGATTGATAATTTCCAAAACATGCACCAAGATGCCGGTCTCTGATACCTAAAAAGGTCAGCCTTTCAAGTCTTTGGCGCTCTAGCCTTGCTGTTTCTGCCTCTTTTGCCCGTTCTTCTGCGCAGAGCGGGCACTCTGGCGACCTATCTGCGTTATCTGCATGCACAACATCAACAGGGCCGTGCTTTCCACATACAATTTTTATCGTATTGGGATGAAAAACACGGCAAGATTGTCGTATTTCATCAGCCAGATTACCGACTGGCTTCGCTACTGTATTGACACTCATGCTCCCTCCCTAAAATGGCATTTCTTGCGATGAAACCGTGTTATAGTCGTATTGAGTATGACTATTTACCGCTTGCGGCAAAGCACGCTGTCTATCATGGATTTCCCATGTGCGAATAGCGGCCTTCCAGTCTGACATTTTGTTCTTGCCGACAAACCAGTTCTTGCTCTCGTAAAAGTTGAAGAACGCCCCGGAATCAACGCTGTTATTGCGTGAACGACAGTAGTCGGCTATCTCCTGTACCGTCGGTTTTACAAAACGTTTAGTTTTAGAAGGAGGCGGAGGCTTAGCCTCCGCTACTCTCTCTACATTTACATTATCATTTACATTTACATTTACATT
>JBQMYN010000111.1:0-5439 GCA_052173475.1 Treponema sp. | reverse complement strand
CCATCCGGTCGCAGAGCTGTTCCGCTTCTTCAAGGTAGTGCGTGGTGTACACAATAGTGCTGCCGTTTTGAGCCAGCTTCCTGATACCGGAAAGGATAAAGTTTCTGCTCTGCGCATCGACGGCGACAGTCGGTTCGTCCAAAAAAATGAGCTCAGGCTTATGCGCAATGCCGCAGGCAATATTGAGCCGTCTGAGTAATCCGCCGGAGAGCTTTTTCGCCTTATACGATTCGTAGCTGTTAAGACCGACAAAGTCGATCGCTTCCTGCACCAACGCTTTCCGTTCGGCTCCGTTATCGACATAGAGACCGCAAAAGTAGTCGATGTTTTGTTTAACCGTAAAATCGTAGTAGACGGACACTGCCTGCGGCACAAGCCCTATTTTCCGTTTGATTGCAAAAGCGTCGGGACGCATCGGCTCATCAAAAATCCTGATCTCGCCTTTACCGTACTTTAACAGCGAGAGGATACAGTTGATTGCCGTCGTCTTGCCGCAGCCGTTCGGTCCCAACAACCCCAGCACCGCTCCCTTTGCAACCTCCAAATTAAAATGATCCAGCGCGACCTTTTCTTTATACCGCTTAACTAGATTTTTTACCGACAACACCGGTGCGCTCATACATTCTCCTCGCCGATTCGGTTGCCCCATCAACCGTTTTTCTTTTCGCCAATTCATCCTGTCTTGAGATTTTTAAGTAATTATAATGGAACAGAATATGAAACTAAAGTGTGCAATATCATATCGGCGTATGACATTTGTCATTGGGAATAGACAATGTAGATGTACCGTCTATTTGCAAAAGACAATATCCCTGTTATACTATAGACATGAGCTTCCCACGGAAATTGCCGATTGGCATACAGAGTTTTAAGGATTTACGAGAAAAGCATTTTGTATATGTTGATAAAACGGAGTATATCTCTCAATTAAGTAAGGCTAATAAAGTCTATTTCCTCAGCCGCCCTCGAAGATTTGGCAAGAGCCTTTTTCTTTCCACATTAGTCGCATATTTCCGCGGTCAAAAAGAACTGTTCAAAGGGCTTTATCTTGAAAAAGCTGAGGAAGAACAAGCTGTACAAGAAAACAGAGCCGCATGGCTGGAATATCCGGTGCTGTATTTTGACTTTAATGTCGGAAAATATACCGATACCGGAGCCTTAAATGAGCGGCTACATGTTATGCTGTCGGAAGCGGAGTCTGTATACGATATTTCGGCATCGAAAGAAGAACAACCGTTTTTTGCTTCACGGTTTGAAAAACTTCTGAAAAGGATATATCAGCAGACCGGTCAGCAAGTCGTTATTCTTGTCGATGAGTATGATAAACCGCTCTTGCAAACAATGGGCGTAAACGAAGTGCTGAACGAAGACTACCGCAATACGCTCAAAGCATTCTATTCGGTGATGAAAACCTGCGATGAGTACATCCGCTTTGCTTTTTTGACCGGTGTTACTAAGTTTAGCAAGATTAGCATTTTTAGTGATCTGAATAATCTCAAAGACATCAGCCTGAATGAAACCTACGCCGGTATCTGTGGCATTACGCAGCAAGAGCTTGAGAGTAATTTTCAACCGGAAATAGAAGCACTTGCCCAAAAGCAGCAGCTTGACTATGCGCAGGCGGTTGCAGCCTTAAAGCAATGGTATGACGGCTATCTGTTCCACCCTGCCGGAGAAGGAATGTATAATCCGTTCAGTATCCTCAATGCCTTTGATGATAAAGAGATCAAAAGCTATTGGTTCGGCACGGGAACGCCGACATTTTTAGTCAATTACCTCAAAGAGGCTCATTACTTTATCCCCGATTTGGACGGTCATGTTGAGCTGGATGAAGTCGGACTGCAAACCTATCGTGTCGTAGCTCAAGATGCACTACCTATTTTGTTTCAAGCAGGATACTTAACCATAAAGAAATATATGAGTGATCTCAGACTTTACCGGCTCGGCTTCCCGAATGATGAAGTCCGGTATGGCTTTTTACATAATCTTTTACCCGCATATTCGGATGTGCCGTTCGGTCAAACAGGGGTATGGATAGGACGATTTGTACAAGACATCCGTGAGGGGAAAGTCGATAGCTTTATGGAACGGATGCAGTCGATCATCAGCGGCATACCGTATGATAATTTTAGCGAAGAGAATCTGAAGCTGCGGGAGCAGAACTATCAAGCAGCAGTGTATCTGATCTTTGCGCTGATGGGGCAGTTTGTGCAGACAGAGGTGCACTGTGCTACAGGGAGAGCTGATTGTGTAGTTACTGCTGCGAATACAATCTATATTTTCGAGTTTAAGCTCTCCGGCAACGGCAGTGCAGAGGACGCTATCGCACAAATACACACGCAAAACTATGCAGGACAATACAAGACGAGGGGAGAGAAGATTGTGCTCATCGGTGCGGGATTTGATGAGCAGATAAGAACGATTAAGGATTGGAAGGTAGAGCTGCTGTGATACAAGCTAAATTCCGCACCGATCCGCCATGGACGGCGGTGGTGCTAAACAGTAGCGATGTTTTTTGCAAGGCAAAAAACTCGTCGTTGAAAAATGTACACGGATGTACATTTTTAACAGGGTTTCAGCGAAGATACAAGGACTATCAAAGTGTGGGTAGTCGAAACGCTTGAAAAATAAACTGCAAAGCCGTCAAGACTGCGGGAGAGAGGGGTGATGTACATAGAATTAGTGAGCAAGCAGAGAAAAAACTATAGCAGTGTGGTGAAATACGGCAAGAGATTGGGCATCGCTCATCGGTGTATGAATAACAGGCAGCCTCTATTTCGTATAATAATACACAAGCAGCTGCGTGCGGTCGCGCAGATTCAGTTTTTCCAATATCGAAGAAATATAATTGCGTACGGTGCCTTCGCTTAAAGAAAGACGTTGCGCGATTTCCTTATTATTTAGTCCGTCCGCCAATAAATCCAGTACATCGTTTTCGCGGGGGTTTAATTCTTTACACGATTTTCGTTCCGGTTTTGCAACGGGGAGATTCGTAATAATTTCGGAATCGAAGACAACGCTTCCCGCAGCAACAGCGTGCAGCGTCGGCAGCAGTAAATTAATATTCTGTTTTAAAATATAGCCCTTGCATCCGAATTTGACCGCCTTCATAATGAATTCTTCATCATTAAAAGTTGTCAGCAATAATATTTTTGCGTCTTTGTATTGCTCAAGAATTTTTTCCGCAGCTTCAATACCGCTCATTTTTTGCATCCGGATATCCATCAGCAAAATATCAGGCTTATATCGTTCAAATAGTTCTTCGGCTTCTGTTCCGTCCGAACCGCAGGCAGAAACCGTAACATTGTTCGCCGTCAAAATCGTTTTAAGCGATGCTATTACCAGCGGATCATCATCTATTATTACTATATTCATTAATATGCTCCATTTCTATAAAAACTCTTTTTGTACAGTGCCGGCTTGTATTCCGCCGGTTGGTATATCGTTATTTCGGAAATGTGATATGCACCTTAAAACCGTCTTGAGAATAAAAATGAATGGCTCCGTTATGTTTTGCAGCAATTTCGCTTAAAACGGTAAGCCCAATTCCCGTAACACAGGATTTCGCATCAGAACAGCCTATTCCGTTATCCTGTACCGAAACGGAATAAAACGCAGGATGCTCCAAAATACTGATCATCATTGCCGTAGCTCCGCTGTGTTTTAAGGTGTTTGAAAGACATTCTTTTATCACCGAAAGAATATCGTATTTTAATGTGTACGGCATGGTTTCCGTTTTATAGGTCAGCTGTATGCGCACAGTCTGCGCAGCAGAAGCAATCAACTTTTCGATACCGGTGTGTAAATCGAATGAATCGTTATGCAGGTTATGAAGACAGCCGCGTATTTCGGTTAGTCCCGTTTCCAGCGAATGTTGTAATACCTTGAGATTTGTTTTTACCTCATCCTGTGCGGTAATATATTGTAACGCATTAACCTGCAATATGGCGGCGCTGATGGTATGGCCGATGGAATTATGCAGTTCCCCCGAAATGCGGTTCCGTTCCGCTAAGATCGCAGCTTCCGAATTTTTCAGCACTTCATTTTGCAGCTGCCGTTTTTGCGCCTCATTTTGAAGAGTGCGCTCAGTAAGCGAATCCTGCAAGGCCGTAAATTGTTTGGAAACACTGTCGTAGCGTTTTTTTTCGATAGCATAAAAAAAGATGAGGCTCGTAAAAACAAAGAACGGAACGTTTGAGCCGATCAGCGTGGAGCATACAATAATTATCTTAAAAACGATTTCGCCCCCATCGAAAAACAACTGTTGCATTTGCCGTCTGGTATGTTCTTTTTTCCCATTGCTGAAATTTAACATGCCGAAATCCGAAATATCAAAATCCGAAACCAAAAGCACGGGCGAGAAAAACAGAATGTTCTTATCGAATATAAAAACGGTAAGAAGGAAAAAGAGCATACAAACTATTTTCAGCTTTTTGTTATCCGTCATTTCCAGCCACAGGGAGAGCGAAAAGAAGAGGATAAAATACGGTAATATTGAGATGTTTGATGCATGATTATTGATCTGCGTTAAAAAAAGAGAGCAAAAAAGATTGATCAAAAATAAACGTACTAGGACAATCATATCGTATATTCTCTAACGGTACCTCGTTGGGCGGATTACTATAGCATAAAGAGCTTATCTATGGATATATGGAAAGAATCAGGTTGAACATATTTGATCGGCTTTTTATAAATTTTCCTCTTGACATTAGGGGGGTATAATGGAAAGGAAATTCACCGCGAATGTTATTCGGGAAAGGTGGATAGAGGAATCGATAGAGACTATTATTTGCAGATTGCGGACTCTATCCGGTTCGGGAAATAGTATAGTTTTGGAGGAAAAAAGATTATGCAAAATCTTAGTGAATTGGATTTCTTAAAGGATGGTACAACTATCTTATCTGAAAATTATTCTTTTTATTCAAAAGATACTGGCGGTAATGAGGATAAAGCATCATCACCTATGTATTTCGCAATATCAAGAAGCGAAAAATCCATCATACTTACAGAAAAAGTTAATGGGTGTAAGCCTCAAGAAATTGTTATCCAAGAGGGAAATTTTGTTTTTGATGAAGTGAACAAAGATTTGCTTGTTGTTCGTTTATGCTTAGAAAAAAAGCCGAAAGTATATATTTATATACTGAAAAACTTAATTAGAAAATATTCCTTAAAATGCAACAGTTGAAGAAACTTCAGTTTCTGAAAACCATTGCATTCTCGTGCGCGACAAGCGCACATGTTAATACGCGATGTTTGCGCTAAGCAAACTCGCCGTGTTTTTAAGCGGTACCATTTGTACCGCTTAAAATAAGCCTTGGGATAATGCACGGATGGAAAGCTGGTTTGCGACGCTGAAAAAGGAAAAGCTTTATCAGCTTGATACGACAAAACTGACCGTGGAGGAAGTCAAGACAATCGTCTGGCGATACACGTTCGCCT
>JBQMYN010000110.1:0-5561 GCA_052173475.1 Treponema sp. | reverse complement strand
AGGTCATTCCAATTCCGCTCCCATGCAGCTTTGATCATTGGGTATTTGTCATTCCTTAAAATTGAACAACTGAACAAAGTATGAACTTTGGAAGTTGTTCAATGCATGCGCGAAAAGCACATACGTTAATAAGCGATGTTTGCCGACGGCAAACGCGATATTCACTACCGCCAAGGATGGCGGTAGTTATAGCAGTAGCGATATTTTGGCTATGCCAAAATATCGCCATCAAGCAATGTACAAGAATGTACATTGCTTGATGAACGTGCTTTTTTCAGCGGCTGAAAATAAACCTCGATATAATTTTATCGTTGAACAGCGGTGCCCTCTTTTCATGCTTGGGAATATTGAGCGTGTCCTCGCTAAAATATCTCTTTACGCTCTTTTTTACAGTTTTTGGTGAGTTCCTCTACCTTTTGAATAAACTTGTTGACCGAATAGACTTTAGTTATCAAGCTATTGTTTGCGGTAGTATCTTTTGTCGGCATACTTAATCTCTTTATATATGTTATCTATATGTTATCCGCGAAGCCCTTTCCCTGTATTAAGGTCTCGCTCTCGTTCAGATGGGGGCTTGCCACGGAACTCAGTTTTTGACTAAGATTGTCAATAAATGATGAGTATCCATAAGGCAATCGAACATAATGTGAGACAGAGGAGTTTTCTTGGCATGTTTATTCTTATAAACTCTGGCAAGATTTAATGCAAGTTTTCGTGATATATTAGACCTATTCGATAACTGCGTTTTCGAATAGGCCGACGAGTTCTAAATCGCACAAATAGCACGGTTTAGAACATCGCATTTCAAGGTAACCTGTTCAGAAACGGAAGTTTCCGAACAGGTTTATTCTTCGATATCAGTCTTTAATGTCTGCTGATTGCTCTTTGCGCATAAAAGATAGTCAGCTTTTGCCTCAACAATCGCCTTTGCGGTTTCAATTTGGCAATTCATGGCATCGGCAACAACGATGCAGCCGCTTATTTCAAGTGTTTGTATCAGCTCTTGAACTGCAGGTATCTCATTTGACTTACCATCGACACTTTTTTGCGCAAGAGTAACGCCGAGTTCACTCGCGTATGCACTGACAATGTGAAGAGGACTGTCATACTTTGTCATTTTTGCTTTGGAGCGGATTGTTTTTCCGTCCAAAGATACCGTAACAGGACGTTTTTTCTTTGCTGCCTGCTTGTCCGTCTCTTTTTCAAGCTCGCTAATCAGGTCAGGACACAGTGAGGCAACAAATTTCATCATGCAGCGGTTTAGTGAGTCCGGTTTTATCAAGGCTAAAAGCTCAAGCAGCCAGCTGTAACATGGTATCCGCTTTATTCCAAACGCCTGTGCAAGAAATTTTGATACCGTTTCTGTCGTTGCCCATGAATGTATCCGCATCACGCTTTTTAGTTCGCACATACTTGCCAGCGTTACGATTATAACAGCATCTGTTATGCTGCAAAAATATCCGTCATACTCAACTTCCGTTTCTAACTCATCGAGTGCATCTATTAGTTGTTCCCATCTCATGCTTTTATTATTGCTTATTTGTTATTTTTTGAGTAGCCTTTTTAAATACTGAGTTTCGTGTGAAATAAGATAGACAAAGAAGAGAAACAGCAAGAATCATATATTAGACCTGTTCTATAACTGCGTTTCTGAACAGGTCTATTTATTATCCGTAAAGTGAATGGTGCCCGTGCAAAAATTTCTATGAGAATTTCTTGCACGGGTCGTTTATTTCCGGTATTTACTTTGAGCTTGCCGTACGTACGACACGGATACCGTAAGACCAGCCGGGCGCATAGGCGTAGTAATGCCCAGCACCGGCATAAGTCCGTGCCGTTACGGAACAGTCTTTGGAATATAAATAATAAGTACCTCCTCTGATGACTCTGCTGCCTGCATATGTCAGTGAGGCTCCCGTATTAGGATCGGTTTGCGGTGTACTCGGATAAGAGCTATATTTGTCCCAGCACCATTCAATCACGTTACCCGACATATCATACAATCCCCACGCATTCGGCTGCAGCATCTTAACTTCATGAGTTTCATTTGTAAGATTATCAAATGTCCATGCATATTTACAAAGCTCTTTACAGAATTTTACAAAAAGAGTTTTATCGTCTTTTTTGTTATATTGAGCATATTCTATTTCTGCCCCGCCTGCAATAATCAGCTTATCGGTGGTTGTATTTCCTGCGCGTGCGGCAAATTCCCATTCAGCTTCAGTAGGCAAGCGGTATCCATTTGCATCAAAATCACATTTAATTTCCCCTGTAAGCGTATTGCCTTTGTGCGGTATATACTTCCACCTTGCAGTATCGGTTTCGCCGTTTACGGTGTAGCACGGCTGCAGATATTCTGCTACGGAGCGCTTATTGCAATACATAATGGCATCATACCACGAACAACACTCAACAGGCAGTACTTGTCTATTAGCAATGGTATCGGGTGCTTTGAATACACTTTCATTTTTACCCATCAAAGCTTCATATTCTCCTTGCGTTATTTCATGCGTACACATATCAAAATCACGCAGCAGTGTTACGGTATGAACAGGAGTACTAGCAAAAGAATCTCCCATTTGGAATGTTTTATTTTTTGCTTTTATACGGACAAAATTTTTTCTGCCGCCGATGCTTATATCATAAGGCAGCGGCGTTACATCGCTCGGGAATGCCGAAGGGGCTTTGTAATATTTTATAGTATCTACCTCAAGGCTTACTGATGCTCTTCCGTTTTCTTCGCCCATTACATCATACATACCCCACAGTTCATCTCTTTTATAAGAATTGCTGTGAGATGCTGTTTTATCACCGTTATATCCTCCGTCTTTTACTATTACCTTATCGTCCTCATGAACAAAACTATTTCGGTACTCATAACTTAATGTCGGAACAGTATCCGAAGTATCTGCAAAGCGGATCGCTTTGCCTTCACATCTTATTGAACCGACCGGCGGAGAGCCGAATGCAAGAACTTTATGTACATTATAATGCTTTTTTATAAATGCATAGCCAGCTGCCTGCTGAGCGATCATTCCTCCTAAACTGTGTCCAGCAAATATCAGACCGGCTCGTTTCGGCACCTCAGATCTAATTGTCCGTAATACTGATTTAAGGTACTTGGTACTTTTATCACTGTAAGCAGATGCATCGGTAACACCTACATTCGTATCTTGACCTTGTACACTCTCAGTACCGGACAGCCACACAAGATATACATCTTCCGTTTTGCTATCTTTTCTTAACATACCTTTGGTAATTAATATAGGTCCCTTTTCACCGCCGTTGTAACCTTTTTCATAAAAGGTTTGGTATATACCTGAAACACTGGAAACAACCCATTCAAAACACATCTTTACCGTTACCTCGCCGGTGATTTTTACCTTTGCCATATTACTGCCGGGTATCCCTGAACCTGCTTCAAAAACACCGCCGGTAACTACCCAGTTTTTTACCTGCCAGCCTTTTTCCGGTACAGCGGTAAAGATAACGCTCCTGTTTTCTCGTACTGTTATCGGGCTTGTTCCGGTTTCCGTACCATCTTCAAGCTGTGCTTTTAGTGTTCCGTGTTCACCTTCAACAGCAAACGTTACCGTAAAAATCCGTTCAAATTCGGCTTCAACAGTTACCGGTTCAGTAATAACCGCTTTTGCAGTATTTCCCGTACATGGATCGCTTTCAAAAGAACCGCCGGTAATCGACCATTTTTTTACAACCCAACCGGCAGCGGGATATGCGGTAAATTCAACCGTTTCATTTTTCTTAACTTCGTTTCCGCTGGCGATTGTCCCGCCGTTTATTATTTTCGCTGTAAGTGTACTTGCCCCTGTACTATGTTTTACTCTAAAAGATACCGCTGCCTTTTCCGTATCTGCCGGCTTAAACCTTACACTTACTGCTGCATTGCCGGTTACGTTCAATTTCGCCGTATCATTACAGGACTCTCCCGTACCGGTGTCAAAAACACCGCCGGAAATGTCCCATTTATCAACAACATAACCGCTATGAGGTTCGGCAATAAAGGTAATAGTTGTGTTTTTTTGCACCGTTACGGTACCTGTTTCAATTCCTATACCTTCTATGTATACTGCTTTCAGCGTTCCGTTTCCGCCGGCAGCTGCAAACGTTACCGTAAAATCTTGTGCTGAGTGCTGCGGTTCCGAAGAAAAATTCCCTCCTGCCGCATTCGGACATCCGGTAAAAAATAATACTGCAAAAATAACCGCAACACCAGCACTTCCCCAAGGAAAAAAGCGTATTGTTTGCTGTGAAACAGTACTTTTCATAATTATCCTCCTACATGAAAAATAGAGAGAAAGCTTATTCCGGAAAAGGATTCAGCTTCTCCTGCTCATATTTCTTACAATAGACCTATTCGATAACTGCGTTTTCGAACAGACCGACGAGTTCTAAATCGCTCAAATAGCACGATTTAGAACATCGCATTTCAAGGTAACCTGTTCAGAAACGCAAGTTTCCGAACAGGTTTATTCCTTAAAATTGAACAACTGAACAAAGTGTGAACTTTGGAAGTTGTTCAATTCATGCACGGAAGCGCATACGTTAATAAGCGATGTTTGCCGACTGGCAAACTCGTCGGTTAAGTTGGGCAGTGCTATTTTAGATGCCCAACTTATACCTGCCACTTCTTGCCGAATGCTTCCAATGCATCATGTCCGGTATCAGTAGTAATGGCTGAATATACTTCTTTTAGGTCTTTGCATACTGCCTTGAGGTCTTTAGACCTATTCAATAACTTGCGTTATCGGATAGGTCGACGAATTCTAACATCTCATTTTAAGGCAGCCTGTTTTGAAACTGAAGCTTCAGAACAGGTCTTTTGTACAAATAAATTTCGTCGAACTTCGCACCATCCTTAAAATGCAACAGTAGAAGAAACATCAGTTTCTGAAAACTGTTGCATTGGTACGCGATAGCGTACATACAATCTGTGATGCTTGCGGTACGCAAACTCATCGGTTAACGAGGCAGCTCAATTTGGCTGCCGAAGTTATACCGTGTAGACAATGCAGTGTTGTATATGGGTATCGGGAAACACTGCTCTCACGTCATCAGGAAAACCGGTAAAACCGTCCATACAAGCTATCAGTATATCTTCTGTACCACGGTTCTTTATTTGTGTCAACACACCTGCCCAGAACTTTGCACCTTCCGTATCAGCTAACCATAGACCGAGAACTTCTTTCTTACCTTCCTTAAAATTCAGCAATCAAACAAAATATGAATTTTGGAGAATGCTGAATTGGTACGCGATAGTGTACATATAATTCGTGATGTTTGCCGCACGGCAAACTTATCGGTTAACGAAGCTGCTTTATTGTGGTAGCCGAAGTTATGCCTTCCCCATTTATTGCCAGTGCTACATATAACGCTTTATTGACTGTTCTGCCGTCCTGTCGGCAATTCACTGGCAAGGCATCAAGAAAAAGAATCGGCTACGATTTATCCAGTGGTCGGTTTTGTCATTCTTTCCTTACAATGCAACAACGGGGCTGTCCCAGAAGTTTTGTTTTATTACCGATTGTATAGCCCTTACTTCC
>JBQMYN010000109.1:0-5759 GCA_052173475.1 Treponema sp. | reverse complement strand
AAAAACTCGTCGGGCATCTCTAAAAATCTAACCGAGTTTTTAGAGATGCCCTATTGACTATTCCAAGCATTTTATTCTTTCCAATTTACTAATTGAATTCCATTTAAATTCTTAAAATGCTTTGTATTGTTAGTAACAACAATTGCTCCTTTTGAAATTGCAAACGAACCAATTAAAATATCATCGTCATCTATGCTGATTCCATGCTTTTTCAAATTAGCGTACTGCCTAGCGGCTTCTTCTAAAACTGATTTGTCCATATATACAGTACCACAACGGTTTGCAAAAAATTCAAATCCTGCCTTTTGATTTTTAGGATCGGAATATTCAAAGCCTCGCAGAACTTCATAATAGACTAAATCCGGAATCTTTACGGTATCAAAAGTATATGCATTTTTAAAGCCGGCAAGAACATTGGAATTACCATTCAATAAATCTATAATTACATTCGTATCAAGAAAATAAGTCACACATTCTCCCTAAATTTCAGTCCGCAACAAGAACGCAATTCATCAGCTTCAGAATCACTTAGAGTACCAAATATATTGTCTACAAACGAGAAATCCGGATTTTGTCTTGTCTGATAAATATTTCCTATTTTATCAAGATAAAGAGAAACTTCTTCCAGTGCTGTTTCTGGCAAAGTCTTTACTTTTTCCATAACCATTTCGTATGACATTTTTGCACCTCCCATCTAGTAATATTATAGCATATTCTTGAGATTTTTGCATTACTTTTCATATAAGCTTATCCGCTGTAGCCATATAAGCATACTGCTTGTATACGGAGGAAAATCCAATGAACACTATACTTTTGAATCTAAAAAGAAACGTAGGGCTTTTTTAGATTCAAAATTTAAGATAGTTGTTTGCTGCATATCCCCCCTACCTCTTCCCCCGTTTCCATTTCCCCGCAAGCAGCCCCTCCGTCTTCTTCCCGTACAGCTCGAACAAGAATGCTACACGGGCGGCATCGTCGGGGAAGGCTGCTTTACGGTAGAGCTTGTTCACGGCGGCATCGAGGGCGGCTATGAGGTTTTGACTAGGACAGAGCTTAGCATAGATTTTGCATCAAATGCAAAAGTCCAACGTGCATACCTGCAAAATCTATATCAAAGGTACTATCAGCCTGAAACCGGTGTTGTGTTAGGAGTCGCCATTTCACCCATAGGTTTTACGCATTCCCTTGGATCCGGTAGATTTTCCGGAATGTTAGTAGGTTTTTGGTTTTCCTTTGGTGGTTGCTCTTTTTTTTCCGGCATATATCCTCCTTGTTGTCAAATGAGAAAAGATTTAATTATATCTATAATCATGCTGAAAGTATTTTTTGCTTGAGTATAGTATAGTATCATTAATGCACTTATAAAAATTCCTATAGAACAAATTTGTATCGATAATATTAAATTTTTTACTGTCTTTTTTCGGTCTTCAATTGTTTTATGATTATTATGAACTATATAAAGCAAAATCTTTGCTTTTTCCTTTTTATACTTTTCATAATCAGCAATGTTTGAACAATATTCAGCTCTCTTTGTTAAGTCAGTTTCACTTACAATCTTATAATCAGTTTTTTCTTTATAGTTATGCAGAAAAATACAAAATACGATTACTAAAATGACACTAAATAGAAAATAAATACCCGCAAACATGGTGCTTATTATACTGATTTCGCTATCATTTTTAATTAATATTTGTGGTGACAAAACAATATTAGAACCTAAAAGAATACTGATCACCGTTAATACAAAGTTATACTTCTCAGATAAATTTGATAAACGGTTGCTTAGCCCCCGATATTCATCTTCTAGAAATTGTAAATAATCATTAAGAACTTCTGTATCTTTTATGCCATCAATTTGTATAAAACTAATATTGATGTCAATTGCATCATCAGCTGCATTAGATTTCTTTGATTTTATAATCCGTACAAAAAAAGCATAAATCCTTGCGATAAGTTTACGAAACATATTATCAGGCACATCAACGTTATGTGCTGAGCATTGATTTTTTTGTTTTTCTCCGGCTTTCTTTCCTCCCTTTGATCTTTTCATACTTCAACTCCTGTATGGTATTTATATATAGAGTATACATCACCTTTCTCCATCCCTCTCAACACCCCGTCATCTTGTAAGTTCTGGTGTTTATCAAGAAAACACTAACCTTTGCGGGGTTCAAAATCACTTTCAAATATTTTCTCTTTTTCAATAAGTGCTATTCCAAGCCGCCCAAAAAAACAAAAGATAATTATACTACCAATTAACCAAATGAATTGTAAGATACAAATTATTATATTACTATTACCAACTTCTATCAGTACTAAATATATAATTGATGGAATAAGCCCTATAGTCAAAACTAAAGAAACAATGAGTAGTAGACCGTAATCTTTTTCATTTTTATTTACAATTAATCCGGAAAAGAGCTTTATCAAGGTTTGACTATATAAAATCATTGCTAAAAAAGAAAAATCTGAGCGAGTAAGTATATCAGAAAAAGTAAATTTATAGGTAATTATTTTTATCATAATTAAAATTATTACTGGTAAAAAAGTAAATATGAGTTCAACAATACTAATTATATTAATTTTTTCCTCACATTTCAAATTCTCGTTGTCTTTCATCGCTTATAACCTTATTCACTTTAGTTATAGTATACTCAGATTTTTGAGTGTCGGTTTCTTTAATATCAACTTCTACATCAAGACAATCGCCAGAAGCAAGCTGTTCAGCATTTTGATGGAACCGCTCTAACCAATCTTTATCAATAATTTTTGCGTCAATTTGATTTTTATCTGGAGTAATAAATTTCCATTTACTCTCACCTAAAAAATCTGCAAGTTTTATTTTTAAAATCATGTTATGGTGTGTCTGTTGTTCTATTGATTTTTGTCCAGCTGATTGCTCAGTAATAATATTTAAATTAATTTTAGATATTTCGATTTTTTGTTTATTCGGATTAAAAGTATATGTTCTATTAGGTAACGTATCGACAGCTTTCTTTGCTTTTATAACACCTTCAATAATTTTTTCGTCTGCCAGAAGTTTAAAATTATCATTTGTTTTTACAGCGGTTTTATCCGCAATAACATCTATTTCAGAGATTATATTTTTAACCTCATCTTTTGTAATTGGTTTTGTTGTAGAATCGGAAAGTTTGTTCAAAATGATAGTATTAGACTGTTCAATATATTCATCAATATTCCCTTTTAGCTCTACTTCAAGAAGCATATTATCGTTTTCTACTTTTAGATATTTCCTCAGAAGAGAAGTCAACCATGAACCTCTCTCAATGTAATCAAGGACAAATATTACATTTTGTAAAGGATTTGCAGATTTTACTAATTCGGTTTGGATTAAGATTTGTGATTCTATCATTAGCTATAAATGAATCAAAAGCTTTTATCGGATCATCTTTACCCGATATAAAATCCAATTTAATACAAAAAGCTCTATTACTATTATTTTCTATCGTTGTATCACCATTTTCTACTATGTTGCTTTCTTTTGGTAGTTTACATCCTACTTTATCCATCTGGTTATCAGTCATCATTGTACTTCCTTGTAATCGTTTCTGTAATCATAGTATCGCATTTATCTCTCCATTCAGCTACCCCCGTTTCCCTTTCCCCGCAAGCAGCCCCTCCGTCTTCTTCCCGTACAGCTCGAACAAGAATGCTACACGGGCGGCATCGTCGGGGAAAGCGACCTTACGGTAGAGCTTATCCACGGCGGAATCGAGGGCGGCGTGCGCTTTGGTGAGAACCGGCGGCATAGTATTGGGATCATACAAGTCGGCAAGAGAGCTATCGGGAAACTGCACCCGCGCATCCAATACCGCTTGAGCCTTTTGCAGAATAGCCGCCTTTTGCGCTTCCGAAACGTCCGGCCACGGGAAGTTGTTATACACAATCTGTGCAGAATAACGGTAGCGCATTTCCAGCCGCCCGCATACGGTACGCATCCACGCCATGTGCATTTGCGAAGTAAGCACACCGAACTCGTACAGCGTTGCGTGAGGAACAATGAGCGTTGAATCGCTTGCAATAACCGATGTATCTAAGAACCCGATAGGAATATATCGCCTGCGCTCGGAGGAAACGCGCGGCACAAGCAAATAATGCCCGGACTCCGGCTGGCGGATTTCACCGAACAGGGATGGGGTTTGCGCAAGTTTCCGTGTTGCTTCACGGCTGCTGTGCTTACGATGCTCACGTACTTTTTGTATCCGCGCTACAATAAGCGGACATTTCTTTAAATGCTGCGGTTCCGCATTCAAAAGCCACAGGCAATATCGTTTCTTATTATTGATAAATTCTTCTGCGCCTAAAAACGGACGGATATACCGTTCAGCTTCCGGTTCTTGTTGCAAAAAGGAGGCGTATTCATTTTCTTCTATAATGAGATTACCGCCGTCATTCGGCATACTGCCAAACACCATCGGATTAGTTTGTGCATCAAGTACCGAACTTCTACTATCAATAAACACATTTTGCGCATCGGTTAAATAGGCGTTAATCCGCTTGACCGCCTGAGCTTTGGGTTCGCCTTTTATATCATCATACAAAAAGAGCTGTTTTTCAGTCCGGTTACGCAGCGAGAAGCCGACAATAATGCAGTACACCGCCGCATTGCCCCGCGCCTCATTCGACCACTTGAACGTCTGGTGTGCAAAATTGATATGCACCCCGCGTGCAAAAAGAGTAGGCCATAAAATCGGAACCTGCTGCCCCTGACAAATAGAATTGGTAGAAACAAAGGCGCATTCAATCTGCGTCCCCTGAATATACTCCGCAGCCTTTTTATACCAGCCGGTTACATAGTCAAGGTTCCTCGCATTCTTTACACCGGTAAAAAGTGCGGCAAGCTCCGCAGACTGTTCTTTTTCCATTACCCGCGCACCTAAAAATGGCGGATTTCCCAGAATATAGGAAAGATTGGTTTTAGGGATTATTGGCTCCCAATCGAGTGCGAGCGCATTGCCCTGGATAATCGACGCAGAATTAACCAACGGAATACGCGCAAAGTATTGACCGAAGCGGCTGCCGACCAGTCTATTCATCTGATGATCCATCAGCCAGAGCGCTGTTTGTGCAATCTGCGCGGGAAACTCTTCAAGCTCAATGCCATAAAACTGATTAACATTCACCTTGATATATTCGCCGACATCAAGCAGCTGCTGATCTGCACTTTTTAATTCTTCAATAATCGCAAGTTCCAAAAGACGCAGCTCGCGGTATGCAATTACCAAAAAATTCCCGCAGCCGCAGGCGGGATCAAGAAAGGTGAGGCGCGCAATTTTATCATGCAACGCATTTAAATTGGTTATACGGGCTTCGGACGTATACTGTTTGTATTTATCAAATTCCGCCCACAGAGAATCCAAAAAAAGCGGATGAATGAGTTTTAAGATATTTGTTTCGCTGGTGTAGTGCGCTCCCAAAGCATGCCGCTCTTCCGGTTTCATCACACTCTGAAACATTGCGCCGAAAATTGCCGGAGAAATACCGCTCCAATTAAGTGCACAGCAGTCAATAAGTTTTTCCCGCATGGCAAAATTAAAATCAGCCGTCGGAAGCAGCTCCTTAAAAAGCCCGCCGTTGATATACGGAAAACGAGCCAGCTGTTCATCAAGTGTTTTAAACCGCTTCTCTTTCGGCGTGTTGAGTACTTCAAAAATCTTTTGAATGTGCAATGCTAAATCGCTGCC
The DNA here is from genome assembly GCA_052173475.1 of Treponema sp. Classification (GTDB taxonomy): domain Bacteria; phylum Spirochaetota; class Spirochaetia; order Treponematales; family Treponemataceae; genus Treponema. Next base: position 54 of record JBQMYN010000109.1, on the reverse strand, counting down.
GTCAACATTCGTCCGCTGCAAAATATATTTAATAAAATGATCATGCTCAAAAAT
>JBQMYN010000108.1:0-5965 GCA_052173475.1 Treponema sp. | reverse complement strand
GGAAAAATACCCCCCCCCCCCCCCCCCCCCCTATCTTTTGAAAAATATAGTGTACCGACCACACTGTATTGTCAAAAGCGTATATACTTATGCACTTTTACCGGCAAGGAGGAGCCATCCGACACCATTTTTATGAATGCAATATCCAAACGCCATTATTGGAAACTGTTGCATTCTGCCGTTTCGTAATGGCAGTACGGTAGCATACAATAAGCTTATTCGACAATGAAGATATTGGACATCTTCTAAAAACTCAGGTATAGATTTTTAGAAGATGCCGTTACCATAGCTTCGCCATCCGCAGCAGCTTTACCAAACGGATGGGATGACAGTGGTTTCCCTCAGAGCGAACGGGGATGTCATTACCGCTGGTAATGACATCCCCGTTCCCGATTGAGCAAGTCGAATATCCCATCTGAACATTATAAACAGTTTGTTTTCAAAAGCGTTTATTCTATTTAATACAAGTAATGGACACCTCTAAAAACTTCCGTTTTTAGAGGTGCCCTAATGAGTACGGGATGCCAATGCCGGTGATATGCCATCAGCATTGCCGTCCCTGTGCTCTAACAAATAGCTTGAAGTGTGATATGCTCAAAATTGTACTATCTGTACAATTTTGAATTCGCCGACCTGTTCAGCAACGATCGTATCAAACAGGTCTATTATGTACGCTCTTGGGCGTATCGGGCAAGTTGTCCGTTAGAATAAATTACGACACAAAGGGGACTCACGATGAAAAAACGCTTTTCTATGCGTAACAAACTGCTTATTATTTTCGGTCTTTTGATCGCTGCAGCAACGGTGATACTAGGGATGCTGACTTCTCAAATTGCCAAGAAAGCCGTATCGGAAAAGGTATCAGCGCATTTAACGGAGGATGCAGCATATATTGCAAAAATTATTGAAGGAAGAATTGACGGCTTTTTTCAATTTATGCAAGCGGTCGCTCAAAATCCTGTACTGGAAAACAATGAACTTTCTGCACGTGAAAAATCTCAATACTTACAGGGCAAAACTACCCAGCATGAGTATATCACTCATTTTGCGTTTGTCGATACCAATGGAATTCATTATGCCGGCAATGGGAAAGAAACAGATATGCACGATAGAGATTGGTTTATTGCTACAATGAGCGGCAAACCCTTTATTGCTCAGCCAAGAATATCCCGTACAACAGGAACCTTACGAAACATCATTGCAGCCCCTATCTTCAATTCAAATAAAAAAGTTATCGGCGTATTATGTGCAGGACTTGAGACCAGTATTTTTTCTAACCAGATAAAAGATATTACGGCGGGAGAAACCGGAGGCTGCTACATCCTTGCAACTGATGGTACAATAATCGCACATAAAATTATTGATATTGCAATGCAGCAGGAAAATGCAATAACCAAAGCAAAAACAGACAGTACATACCAATCTGTAGCCTCATTTAATCAGTATGCAATACAGTCCGAGACTTCTGCAATCGGTTCTTATGAATATAACGAAGAGCACATACTAGCTTCTTTTGCAAAGATACCAATTACCGGTTGGACAGCGGTGGTATATGCTCCTGAACATGAATTTTTAGGCACGATTCAATTATTAAAACGGACAAACTATATATTTATTTTGATTGTTTTAGCGAGTTCTATTCTCATTATAATAATAACAGCACAGAGAATTGTAAAGCCAATCAATGCAGCGGTCATAGCATTAAAAGAAATAGCAGAAGGAGAGGGAGATTTGACAATACAGCTTCCGTTGATAGGCAATGACGAAATGACGGACCTTTCCGCATATTTTAATCAGACAATTACAAAAATAGCCGGTTCAATCAAAGAAGTTAGCCGAAATACCCATATTATGGAAGGAATCGGTGCAGAACTTGCCTCTAATATGACGGAAACGGCGAGTGCTGTAAATGAAATTAGTGCAAACATCGACGGTGTTAAACAGCAGGCGTTGACTCAAGCTGCCAGTGTGAGCGAAACAGCTGCAACACTTGAGGAGATTGTCCGCACAATTAAGCAGCTAAATACCAGTATTGAAACACAAGCGGCAAGCGTCGCACAATCATCTTCTTCGGTAGAACAGATGGTTGCAAACGTTGCTGTTATCGGACAAACGCTCGGCAAAACCGATGAGATAATAAAAAGCCTTACAAATGCAACCGGAGACGGCAAAGCAACGTTAGTAACTTCCAATACGGTAACGCAAAAAATTGCCGAAGAGTCAGGGTCGCTGATGGAAGCAAGCAGTGTTATCCAGCATATTGCATCGCAAACAAACTTGCTGGCAATGAACGCTGCAATAGAAGCTGCCCACGCGGGAGAAGCCGGTAAAGGTTTTGCTGTTGTTGCTGATGAAATCCGTAAACTAGCAGAAGATTCAGCATCCCAAGGTAAAACTATCACAGCGACCCTTAAAACACTCAGCAGCGAGATTGAAACGCTCTCTGCCTCGTCAAAAACCGTCGAAGAAAAATTTAATGTCATTTTCACCCTTGCGGATCAAGTAAAAACGATGAGTTCCCGTCTTACCGAAGCGATGCGGAAACAGGAACACGGCAGCAAGGAAGTATTGGAGTCAATTAAACATATCAGTCTAGTAACAACAGAAGTCCATGCGGGATCAGAAGAAATGCTGAAAGGTGGAGATGGTGCCGCTGCTGAAATGCGGAAACTGGACGATCTTACCAGAATCATCACTGAAAGCATGAACGAAATGGCATCCGGTGCGGTGCAGATTAACAATGCCGTGCAGGAAGTGAACGAGATTACACAGAAGAATAAGCGGAGTATTGAAGCCCTTTCCGCTGAGGTAGGGAAATTTAAGGTGTAACTTTCAGAACCGCCATGGATGGCGGTGGTTCTAAGCACAAGCAAGATTTGCATTTAGCACAAATATCGTGCTAGGGGGAAAGAATGCCCCCTAGAACCCGCCGTTATTCTGAGAGTTAGCCATTGAACAAGTTTGTGAACAAACTTGCAGCCCAAGAATGTACAGGGCGTACATTCTTGAGCGCGCCTACAAAAGGAGATTTATAATGAAAAAGAGATTTTCTCTCCGTTATAAACTTATTCTTATTTTCGGTCTATTGATTGCTTTCAATTCAGCTATTCAGGCGATACTTGCCGTGAGAATCGCTCGCAAAGCCGTAACTGAAAAAGTCGAAGCACATCTTACCGATAAGGCTACTGATGTTGCTGCAGTGCTGGATGGGCGTATTAATGCTTTTTTAGAATTTTTGGAAGGCATTGCCCGAATGCCGATGTTACAAGATGCTTCATTGCCTTTTGCAGAAAAATCAAGAAGGCTTATGCCGGAAGCAGCACTCAATACGTACATCGAGTATTTCGGTGTGTGCGATGTGCATGGCAACCGGTATGCAGCTGACGGTTCAATAACAGCTTTAGCTGATAGATCATGGTTTAAAGCAGCTGTTCAAGGAAAAAAAGCTATATCTGAACCGCTGCTTTCACGGGTAACTGGAAAATTGCAAATAATAGTTGCTGTTCCGATTTATGATGCCCGCAAGAATATTATTAGTGTTCTAAATGCAGGTGTTGACGGATTATGGCTTTCCGACCAAATTAAAGATATTGTAGTTGGAAATACAGGCACCGGTTACATTTTAGGGTTTACCGGAACAATCATCGCCGATAAAGATATAGAATTGGTAAAAAATAGGGTGAATTTCAATGAAGAGGCGAAAAAAAATCCTGCGTTTAATTCTCTTGCAGCGTTTGAAAAAATGGCAATAGAAGTTGATGTATCTTCCGTCGGCTATTATCACTATGAGAACATGGACAAAATTGCTTCGTATGCAACGATGAAAACTACCGGCTGGACAGTTATTATTTATGCCCCCGTACACGAATTTATGGGCACTGTTGATGAATTGCAGCTTAAAATGTTGATTATCGGCACAGGTATTTTGATTTCCGCTCTTATTGTTGTCTTTTTGGTTGCCCGCACAATGGTAAAGCCGATTCAAACTGCCGTTTCCGCTTTGCAGAATATAGCTCAAGGTGAGGGAGATTTAACAATACAGCTTCCGTTGATAGGCAATGACGAGATTACCGAGATGTCCGAATACTTTAATGAGACGATTGCGAAAATCGGCACTTCTATTCAACAAGTCGATGCTAATACAACTATGATGGAGAAAATAGGCAATGAACTTGCTTCCAATATGACAGAAACTGCCGGTGCAGTGAATGAAATCAGCGCAAATATCGACCAAGTTAAGCAGCAAGCATTTACACAGGCTGCTTGCGTTACCAAAACGGCTGCAGCCATCGAGGAAATTGTCCGCACGATTAAGCAGCTGAATGCCAGCGTCGAAACACAAGCAGCAAGTATTGCACAATCATCTTCTTCGGTAGACCAGATGGTTGCAAACATTGTCATCATGGGACAAACGCTTGAGAAAACCGATGAGATAATAAAAAGCCTTACAGCGGCTACAGGGGATGGCAAAGCTACACTTGGTACTTCAAATACCATCACGCAAAAAGTTGCGGAAGAATCAGGTTCGCTTATGGAGGCATCGAGCGTTATTCAACATATTGCATCACAGACTAACTTACTTGCAATGAATGCTGCAATAGAAGCAGCTCACGCAGGAGCGGCGGGAAAAGGCTTTGCCGTTGTTGCTGATGAAATCCGCAAATTGGCTGAGGAATCTTCTGCACAAGGAAAGACTATCACCACAACGCTTAAAATGCTCAGCAGCGAGATTGAAACGCTTTCATCATCCTCAAAAGTAACGGAGGATAAGTTTAATGCAATTTTTAACCTTGCAGAACAGGTGAAAGAAATGAGTCTTTGCCTTACCGAATCAATGAGCAAGCAGGAAAACGGCAGTAAGGAAGTATTAAGTGCCATTAAGAACATCAACATGGTAACAATGGAAGTACAAGAGGGTTCTGAAGAAATGCTGAAAGGCGGAGAGGGCGTTGCAGAAGAGATGCAGAAGCTCGACAGTCTTACCCGTGTTATCACTGAAAGCATGAACGAAATGGCATCCGGCGCAGTACAAATTAACAATGCCGTGCATGAAGTGAACGAAATTACACAGAAGAATAAGCAGAGTATTGAATCCCTTTCCGCTGAGGTAGGGAAATTTAAGGTATAGCTTTCAGAACAGGGATGTTTTTCTTTTTTCCAATAAAAAGAAAAAGAACGGCTTAGGGTTGGTTCTAAAAATGGAAGCTGGCAGGGGTGCGCTTGTGCTAATACCGAGCAGAAGTGCCAATTTTGGGAACTGCTGCATTGCGCTGTTTCATAACGCTCGTAACGCAATACGCATGTTTGCTAATATAAAAACGGAATTGCACAGCTGCTGTTATAGAGGCATACTATAACAGCAGCATACGCAATCTCAGCCTATGGAGACGACTGTGAGCATTTTAGCTCGTGCAGCTGTGATTGTTTGTGCAATCCGGTATTCATTTTGTGATGTTTGTATTTTTACATAGCAGGGCATCTCTAAAAATATAGTTAGTTTTTTGAGATGCCCAGTAGCTTAAATACCATAAGTACCCAATAGTACACTACTTTTGAGATACCCCTATCCTATTTCCCCCAACACCAACTGCATTAGAGAGTTTCGGTTACTGCAATATCGACGCTTGCAAAGCTATACTTATCTGCCTTTTCATTTTTCAGGGCGATCGTAACCTTATCTTTTCCGCTTGATACAGTAATATCAAAGAGTTCTGCTGGTGTAGCATTCCCGATATTTTTAATTGCTTCTTTAGCAATTTGAACCTGTGTATCAGCAAGGTTTTTCTTTGTATCCTTAGCTAATGCCACCGTATAGCTACCAGCATTACCGCTTACCTGTGTACCAGCAACAGTAATCTTTGAAATATCTGCTATTGACAATTCTGTCTTCGTAGTACCGCCTGCACTTGCTTCGGTTACTGCAATATCGACGCTTGCAAAGCTATACTTATCTGCCTTTTCATTT
>JBQMYN010000107.1:0-6016 GCA_052173475.1 Treponema sp. | reverse complement strand
GGTTATTGAAGCAACGGCAGCTTTTATATCATATCTCCTCACTCTTTGTCAAGTGCTCTTTCAATTTATATCAGGGATTTCCGCATTATAAGGTCTGGAAGACTCTATACGAGGCACTCCGGTCGTTGGTTACAGACATTTTATTTATGAACCAATGACAGCTTTTTTAGTTTGGAGTGATATAATAAAAGTACATATTCTGATTGTCTGATTACTTACTTATCATAAAAATAAGGAAGTATATGGAGAAAAAGATTTTGAACAGCCGTTGAATCTTCAATTTAAATATGATAGCATATATGAAAGGATTGCTCAAAAACTGAAAGTCTATCAGTTGTGCTGGTGAGTATGTGATTGTCGATGAGGATGTCGTTGCCTACAGAAAATAGTAGGCGTGTTTGCTAACTCTATTGTTGGATAGGTCTAGTACAATCGTCTGACGGAAAGTTGTAAACTCCGCCATAATTTGACGATAGAATAAGTCGGTTACCGGTGAAATTTCCCTATACAGACACTTTGAGCACACACGAATATGCCGGAGGTTTTAAAACGGTAAAATCAAAAACGATATGGCGTTATCGGCAGATTGTAGCATAAGGCGGCATTAATGCGTATTACAGGCGGTAGATTAAAAAATAGGCAAATTATATGCCCTAAAGGGATTATTCGTCCTGCCATGGATAGAATGAGGGAGTCTCTTTTTGCAATTTTAGGGAATCTTGAAGGACTATCGTTTTTAGACCTTTTTACCGGATCGGGCATTTGCGGGCTTGAAGCATATTCACGCGGTGCTTATCCTGTCGTGCTGATAGAGAAAGATCAGGGGAAATTTCCGGTGCTTTTAAAAAATGCTGCCTATGCTGATAGAAAGTTAGAATGCAGATGTATGCCTGTTGAGTTATATTTGCAACGATCTAAAATGACTTTTGATATAATCTATCTGGATCCGCCCTTTCCGTATCAATTTCACGAAGATTTATTGCGAACTATTGCAAAAAAATCTATTCTCAACCCAAAAGGGCTTGCGGTGATCCATCGTCCAAAAGAACAGGAGCTACCTGAGTTAATTGGTTCTCTGATTCGCATTGATCAGCGCATATACGGCAGATCTGTGGTGGATTTTTATAAAAAAATGGAAGATACCCAGTGAGTTTCAGATAGGATCTATAGCCGGCGGTTTCATACAATACAACTTCATTTACAATAAATATAATTACTTAAAATATAATTACTTACTTAATTCTTTTTATACTAGTACTTTAGGGCATCTCTAAAAACTCGGTTAGATTTTTAGAGATGCTCCATCAGTACAGCTGATAACGAGTTTTTTGATAAGTCATTTAACTGTTATGACTTATCAAAAAACATCGCAAATAAATCTAAGGAAAACCTCTTAAAAACGGAAGTTTTTAGCGGTTCCCTTTAAAAATACGCAGTAATCTAATAGAAATTTGACGATGCAGCTTAGCAGCGGCAGTTTGAGGCTTTTTTTCAGTATGGCTTATACCCGTATGCAGCACTTGCCATGATAAAAAGCCTGAACTACTTGACCAGCTATAGTAGATAGTGTATACTTGAACTACTATAATAAATGGAATAGATATGCCGGTAATTTCAACAGATATGATGCGGGGCGTAAATGATATACTCATTTTGTCGCTGCTTGCGTACAAGGACAGTTACGGATACGAGCTCTCCCAAAACATTACTCTGCATGGTAAAGGGGTGTATACGCTCAAAGAAACAACATTGTATACAGCATTAGGCAGGCTGGAAAAGAATGGTTATATTGTTTCTTACGAAGGGAGCAAAACATTAGGACCGCCGCGAACTTATTTTAAATTAACAAATTTCGGCAGGAATTATCTTTCAGAAAAAAAAGCGGAGTGGGAGGCTGCCAAAACCCTAGTCGAAGCCTTCCTTTCTTTAGAAGAGGAGGATGTTTAAAGTATGGAAAAAATTATCACGTATGTCAACAATGTGTTTAGTTCTTTTCCGCATACGGAAGAAGCGGCACGGCTGAAAATGCAGTTTATTGACACCTTGATTGAAAAGTATCAAACATTTCTTGCTGAAGGAAAAAATGAGCATGAGGCGTTTGGTATGGCGGTTGCCGGCTTCGGCGATATTGAAGAACTCAAAACGACACTGAATCTTGGGCAAAGTGAACCGTATGCAAGGGATACCGGTACGGCAGCAGTTGGGTCTTCTACCGTTGGGAAAGTGCCACTTGATGCTTCCGGTATTATTGCTGTATATCGTGAAATACAGCAAACACTTAAACACCATACTCGGTGGGAAGCGCGTTATGCAGCAATTGGAACAGGAGCCCTTCTGTTCTGTACTATTTTAACAGTGCTCTTTCGCCTGATACGGCATAGGGATATTTCCGGAGAACTGTCTGCTATCGGTGTGATTATTTTCTTTATTTGTACCGGTTTTGCTGCTGCTCACTTTTTATTATATGCAATGCGAAGTTTGCAAATTGAAAAAGAAATATTTGCTTTGACAGGGAATCCTGAAAGGAAAAGTACCTCAGAATTATTTGAAGTTTTGAAAAAAGAAGGAAAACCTGTTACTAAAAAATTACAGGGAACGGCACTCGTATTTACAGTGATACTCTTTTCACTGGTTGCAATTACAGGCGGACCTTTTGAGATTGCAGTGTTTATTCTTGGTATGGGGTTTATTCTATATATTCTTATCGGTATTTGGCTGAAGTAATCCGAAATGATGTATAGATGATTTAAGTCATTATATTATAATGACTTAAATAAGAAAATCTTATGCACGCTTTCGATGTTGTTATCTGGATAGATTATTCAATGAATGGCTGAATAGCATAATAAGGCATCCTTAACAGATTCTATTTTATATAGAGGGGTTTTTATGTCGAAAAAATTACAATATGCAGTTGCCTGTATTTTACTCGGTTTTGTGTGTCTTATTTCTGTAAATCGTTGTACTATAAGACCTTTTTTACGATGGTCGCGCCGTGTACCTTTAAACAAGGAGTGGCTTGGGTATCGTACTGAAAAGCCGTATGCTGCTGCGGATGTTCAAAGTATTCATGTTGCTAATGTATTGACTAAAATCTTTGTTAGACGAACAGGTGCATCGGATGCAATTATTGTGCATACGCGGGGATTACCTGATGAAGCGGTAGAAATAACACTGAATGGCGGTGTACTCTGCATTGTAGAAAAAGATGCGTGGAGCAGTGGAGCGTTCCGGAAGAATTTGTCTTCTGACTTGTTTGATGATTGGTATATGGATGCTAATATTAGTATTGAAGTGCCGAAAGGAAAGCTGCTTACCTCAATGCAGTTTGATTTGCACCACACTGCTGAACTTTATTCGGTTGAATCAGATACGGTTACGGTATTGGGGAGCGGTAGTCCTACCTTTACAGCGCAATATTGCACATTCGGTACAGTAACCACTGAAAGGGAAATAAGGATTGATATGTCCGATACCGTACTTAAGAGCCGGAGTACACTCGCATCAAAGGACGGCAGTATTATACTAAAAGCAGTTACGGCACCGGCTGTTGAAATTTCCAGCACTGATGGGTCATTCCAAGCAGAACGGATTAGCTTTGATGAGTTGGTTTGCCGGATGGAGGATGGCTCGTGTAGGATAGATGGTGCCGTTACACAGCGGGTTGATATTGTAAGTGAAGATGGTTCTGTTAGACTTGATTTAAACGGGACAGCCATTGCAGAACCGCTTTTAATCCGCTCAAATGACGGTAGTGTTACTATGGAAAATATAATCGCACCAGCAGCGCATATACAGACAAAGGACGGTTCGATTCGCATGGAGCATGTCCGCTTCGATACAGTACAGTGCCATGTACATGACGGTTCGATCAGATTGAACGGGTATATTACTAAAAATGCAGAACTTACAACGAATAATGGGAGTATTAATGCAAATTTTAATCAATCAAGTATAGCGGAAAAGCTGCACTTATACAGTAGAGACGGCAGTATTATCACAAAAGATGTTTCTGCGCCGCAAGCTGATATTCAAACGGAAGACGGACAAATTAAAATGCAGCACTGCGTTTTGCATAATCTTACGGTGCAAGCATATAACAATATTAGTTTTGATGGCGACTTAGGCGGATATTGCCGGCTGACATCGAGAAATGGGAATATCCGGCTTCAACTGCAAAAATCCGAGGATGAGTATGCTATATCCTCCGTAACAGGCAGCTTGGGAAATTCAGGAGGAAAGGTTAGGTCTATCGGAAATATCACGATTGAAAATACCTCACAAACTGTTGAAATGCACCCTATAATTGCCGGTAATCCCGCGTCTCCCAACAAACTTATCCTCTCCGCTGAAGATGGAAAAATCACCATTACAACAAAGGAGTAACGCTTACATCACAGCATTGAATTTCCCGTAATGAAACCGTATAATTGGCGCGAATAGCACCGCTGCTCGTGTTCAGCAGTGGTACGGAAACCGCGGTATAGGGCATCTGCAAAAACCCAGGTATAGATTTTTAGAAGATGCCCTGTGCTATTTTAAGGAGGTATTTATGTTTGTTGAAGTTCGTCCTTATGAAAAAGAAAGTTTATCAGTGAGTTTTAAAGCAGAGGGAGAAGATTTTTCTAAAATTCTGCAAGCAATAAAAAACGTACCGAATAGAGCGTGGATTCCGACTCGATGTTTGTGGAGTATTCCTGCTGACCGTAATTCTTGTGATATTTTATTAAATAATCTATATAATGCGGGACTTTGTAGGGCAGATTCCGACTCTGGGCTTAATAGTTGTAAACCTAATGCTGCCGTGTCTTTGAGTAGCGAAAGTAGCGATCATGATGCACCGTATCTTCAGTATATTTTAAATAAACTTGAGGAGACTGTTACTGCCAAACACTACAGCAAGCGTACAAAGGAGGCTTATAGCTATTGGATAGTCCGCTTTATGCATGACAACGAGGGGAAAAATCTTGACACTTTTTCAGATATGGAAATAAATACCTTTGTGAGCCGTCTCGCGATAAAAGAAAAAGCCGCAGCATCAACGCAAAATCAAGCTCTTGCAGCCTTGTTGTTTCTTTATAAAAATATATTAGGTGTGCATATCAAAAGCCCTGAAAATATTGTCCGCGCTAAAAAACCTAAAAAGTTGCCTGCGGTGATGAGTCGTGAAGAAACCGCAAAGATATTCTCTCTTTTACCCGAAAATGATTACGGACTTGTTATCCGTTTGCTATATGGAACAGGAATGCGGCTTATGGAAGCCTTACGTTTAAGGGTTCAGGATATTAACTTTGATAAAAACGAAATTACGGTACACTGCGGAAAGGGCGCAAAAGATCGTAAAACGGTATTGCCTGTTTCGCTTAAATTTCCGCTTCAAAAGCATTTAGAGCATGTCCGCCGCATCCATGAGGAAGACTGCAAAGACGGCTTCGGTTCGGTGCCGCTGCCGTCTGCTCTTGCGAAAAAATATCCCAATGCTGGTAAGATGTGGGCGTGGCAGTGGGTGTTTCCTCAAGCACGCCGATGGCGGAACAAAGAAACGGGCGAACAAGGGCGGCATCATATCGACCCTTCGGTTATTCAGCGAACTGTGCATGAAGCTGTCTTACGATCCGGTATTCCGAAACCAATCGGCTGTCACACTTTCCGCCACTCATTTGCAACGCATTTACTGGAAACCGGTTACGATATTCGCACTATTCAAGAACTGCTTGGTCATAGCGATGTAAAAACCACTATGGTTTACACCCATGTCCTCAATCGCGGCGGTCTTGGTGTTCAAAGTCCCATAGATCGAATGTGATTTTGCTTTAGACTGTTTAGTGAGGATAGGTCTAATCTGCCTACTGGTGATGTATTCCGGTTGGTATTATGGTAGAAAGATTTATTGGTTTGTTTTTGGAAGTTTAGATTGAAAATTATTGTTTTTTATGATATAATGACGAAAGGTCGAAGAAGTGTTAGGTTGATGGCGCACTGCGCCACTTATCGTTGATAAGATAAATCTTCCAGC
>JBQMYN010000106.1:0-6096 GCA_052173475.1 Treponema sp. | reverse complement strand
AACAAAAAACTCGGTACTGCTTAGAACCACCGCCATCCATGGCGGTTCTGATAGTTCTTACTGTATAAAGACTTAAATTAAAACTCGCTATCAGCTTTGCTGATAAGGATTTCATCCCCATGTCTAATAATTTGCACTGGGTTCTCGATGCGATCCTTAATGAAGATTACTGCCGTGTCCGCAAGGACAACGCTGCTGCGAATTTGAATGTTTTAAGAACAATTGCCCTGAACATACTCAAGCAGATCGACTTCGTTGATGCCGTAAAACCAAAAAAACTATCATTGGTTCATAAGCAAAATCTCTGCAACCAACAACCGGATTGCCTCGATAGAGTCTTACAGACCTTATAATACGGAATCCCTTGAATCTTCTGCAGGGCATATTGACCTTATTTTAAGATTTCTGTAGGATACGCACTGCATTATAAGTTAGTATAAGGTTACATAGCGGTATTGCTGGAAACGATGAGGAGCTACTGCATATTAGACCTGTTAGGATGCTTCCGTTTCAAAATAGGTTGAATGCACTGCTCTGTTTCTATCATTGCGCAGGCTAGACCGGCTTTATTTGTAGGCTTTAGCTAACTTTATGCGTAAATAATCCGGAAACTCGCATATCCGGTAGAAAGTATAAAAAGGAGTTTTTATGAAACGTTTGCAAAAGATAATTTTTGCACTATCGGTAATTGCCGGTATTATGATTGGATGTAAAAATCCTCAAGGCATTACCAATGTTGATCATGCCCCGAAATCAGATGAGGTATCGGTAACGATACGTGAAGGCAGCAAAGCAACACAGGCTGTGCTATCAGGCACCTCATTCACAGCTGATATAACGACACGTACTCCCACAGTAGAAGTAACTGCACCTAAAGGGGCAGAGGTAACCATTGGCGGTGCTATCGGGAAAACGCAGACAATAACACTGGGTTCTACCGAGCAAACAAAAACAGTGGTTATAAAGGTTGGCACTAAAAGCTATCAGTTGGTATTAACCTATAAGGGTTCCAATACACCGTCTGCCGTCGGTATTCAGGATGTAACAGTAACAGGAGCCAATTCAAAAGCATATACGGTTAATAATTCCGGTAAATCATACGCTGCGCTTGTTACTGAAAAAACAGTTACTGTTCGCGTAACGCCGAAAAATTCCGGTGCAGAAGTTATGATTGATAATGAGAAAACAGCAGCTCGGACGGTTGATTTAAGTACTAATCCAACACAAACGCTTACGGTAAAAGTTACTGATCCTGCAAACAAAGCTTCTGAAAGTTATACAGTAACCATAACATATAGTGCAGCAGACAATACGAATATAAAAAAGATTACGGTAGACGGTAAGGACGCAACGAAGATTAGCAATGGTTTTTATGCATCAGTTACCAAGAAGTCTGTAACCGTACAGGTTGAACCTGAAGAGCCGGAAGCAAAAGTGTTTTTTAACGATGGTTCTAGCTGGAAAGCGGCTGACAATAAAGCAACAACAGTTACTTTTGATGCAGCAGGCAAAAAAAGTGTACAAGTAAAGGTAGAACACGGCACAGCAGCACCGACTGAAAGCTTTGTTGAGATACGGTATGCAGAAAAAGACTATTCCATTCAAAAGGTAACAGTTACCGATGCAGCAAATAATACATTTGAAGCTCAGTCGCCGCAATACGGAAGCTATCTTTGCAATATCAAAACAAAAACTGCTTCTTACACAGTAGTACCTTCTGACAGCACTGCAACAGTCGTAGAAGTAGATAAGAAAACAAGTAATGAAACGGTATTAGCCGGTGGAAAAGGCACTATAACATTTGAGAAAGGGGAAAGCAGCGTTACGCGGTATGTAAAAGTTAAGATAGATGGTCATAGCGATCTTGCATATACGCTCAACTTTAAGTATGTAGCCCCTGATTTATCCATTAACAAGGTATATGTTGATGGACAAGAGTTGCAGGATCCTGGTGCAACCCTGCCGTACACTGCTAGTGTTGCTAAAAAGCAGGTACAGGTTAAGGTGATTGCAACCGGTGCAAAAACCGATTCAAATATTAAAACGAGTATTAATAACATTTCAGGCAGTAGTGAGCAGCAGATTACCCTTGATACAGAAGGCGTGTACGAAATTCCTATCATCATAAGCGGGTATGGAAAGGAACAAAAATATACCCTGAAACTTACGTATGAAAATTCCGCGCTTGCAATAAAAACATTAAAAGTTGGCGGTAAAGATGCTGTCTATACACCCTATACAAAATATGAAGCAGCGGTAACAGAAGCTTCGTTTGCTGTAGTTGTTGAAGCGCAGGAAAAAAATGCTGCGGTTACTATTGACGGCGAATCCGCAACATCTAAAACCATTACAATTGGAAATGTAGGCGACAAGAAAGATATTCCTGTTGTTATTACCTATAACGGCGAGAGTAAAACTTACACACTGACCGTTACCCGTGTTGCATCAGGTGCAGGAAATATCGAGGCTGCTTTACAAACCTTAACTATTACTGCATCGGGTACGCAGCAAACGCTGTCCCCTGCATTTAGTGCAGGAATAAGCGGTTACGATGTCTATGTTGAACACACTGTTACCAGCGTAACAGTAGCGGCAACTGCAGCAAGCGGTATTACTATCGAGGGAATAGGAGAAAAGCAGCTTACCGGCGCGGAAACCAAAATTGAGGTCGTGGCAAAAGTAACTGCCGATCCGAATAAGAAAAAAACATATCTGATTACTGTGCATAAGGCACAAGGGGGATCAAACGAAGCCCGCTTAAAAACATTTGACATTGAAGCACAGTATATGGATATCGGACCTAAAAATTTCAAATGGAATACTCAATTTTCGCCAGATACAGAAAGCTATACTTGTAAAGCTCGTGATAATATAGACGGTTTTAAAATAACGGTAGTTCCTATGGAGAGCGGTAGTAAAACGTTCTTAATCCACAATAGTCAGGAGACTCCTTTTACAACGACAACTAACGTTCCTGCTCCTGGTGGTCAGAAAGTTGAATTTAAGGTGAAAGTACTTGCCTCTGACAACAAAGCTACCAAGACGTACTCAGTAACCATTGATCGTGTTGTTATGAGCGGTGAACTTGTTGAATTCAAAGGCAGCGATCTCAGCAATTTCTTTGATGAATATAAGAATGGCGAAACCATATCAAAGAACTTCCAAGCAAACATTGATGGAAGTAAGACAGAAACACAAATAACTGCACAGCTCAAAACACCTGACACGGTTCAGATGAAAATAAAAATTGATGATGGTGAAGAAAAGGATTTTACATCGCCGCAAACTATTCAGCTTTCAAAAAATTCTACAAGGCTCACGCTAAAGCTGGTATCAAAGCTAGCTAATGAGGGCTTCTGTGTGGGCGAGACGAAGAAAGGTCCAAATAACACCGTCATAGATGAAGGGGTAACGTATTATCTTACTATTACGAAAAAAACCGGTATAGACGGCAATGCAGATTTATCAGACATACAGGTTGTTTACGGCACTAAGACTAATCAGTGGAAGCTGCCCTTAGATCCTGCAACTTTTAACAAAAATACTACAGCCTATACAGTACGTCCGCCTGCTGTTGCAGAAAACCTCTATGTTACAGTAAAAACCGAAAGCCCTGCAGCAACAATAGAGAACTGGAATAACGAGAAAACAAAGTTTGTTGACCTTAAAACATTGAAAGACCCTTATAAGATTCCAATTACCGTAGTAGCATCCAATAGTACAAAAAAAACATATACCATAACGGTAAAGCAGTATAAACCGGTGGCAATTACAGTAACAACACCTTCTGAAAAACAAACAATCACCGTTACTGCTTCCGGTGCAGGAACGGTATCAGGTTCCTTTGTTGATGAAGAACACTTGATCCATGAAATATGGATAGGCTCTTCTGCATTCCCCATCCAAAAAAAGCTTGGGAACCATTGGGTTCAAGCAAATGTTGATGCTTCTGGAAAAACCTTTACTGCTACATTCGCTGACATTAACAAGCTGGCAAATGGCGCACGGGACATAAAAATAGTTGCATATAGTGCTGGTGGCTATCCTGTTGCGGTAAAAAGCGTACCAGTTACTATTGCAGGCAGCACCATACATGGTAGGGCAGCAAAAGTAAACATACAGAAAGGCGGATTGCAACCACAATACGGGAATAAGTATGAAGTTACTATCAAAGTATACGATGTAGAGTATTCTTATGAGTATGAAAATGTGGTTGTATACGAACACATCCTTTCCCAAAAAGATGCTACCTACTTTAACTATATTAACGAATCATTGTCAGATATTATGGTAACTGAGGGGCGGAAGTATAAAGTGCAGGTAACGGTTAAGGAAAAAGAATCATGGGCAAACCCAACTGACCCGCTTAAACCGGTTGCTTCAGGAGAATCGCAAGCAAGTATTATTAATGCAAATGGCTCTACATCTTTTAATGTTACGCTGCAACGCATTCAATAATATCCGCAGAGCGTTATCTATGCTATAGCGAATGGGATGCCGTATAGCAGGCTCGCATGGCGTTAGTGCCGGTAAGCGGCTATGAGCAAAACCCTATTTTGTACAGCATCCCGTACACAGTATTTTTAGCATGCTGTGTACGGGATTTGCTTTTTATGCATCATCCCCCGCTTTTTATAGGAGGCATATACTATGAATAATGCAGTATTGAATAATGCTATATTATGGAAGAAAATCTACTACGGTTTTGCAGTCTGTAGTTTTGTTGCTGGTATGCTCGTGTTTTTGCCGCTCATGCAGTCCTGCGAACTAGCTGATGGGTTTAATAAAAATGCTTTCACGCTTACTGATCCCTTACCAGAAAATCGGGATCCAATAGCCCTAGAGGATAGTTTTGGTTCATATAGCGGAGAGTTATACCTAAAAATGGACGGTAAAAAATACGGACCGTTTAACGAGACCGTTAAAGTAGGACGCGATCTCTATGGTAAGTATTATTTTTACTCAAAAGAAGTTGACTATGGAACCAGTATGCCGGTAAATATCAGGTATCATTTTAAGGAAATAAAACTTGATCCGGCACAAGACGGTAAATCTATTGCATTTACCGGAAAAAATGGCATTGTGTACTACCATGATAAACAGAAAACTCACGGCGATCAGGGACTTGAAGCTGGTAGAAATACCAAAATAGACGGCAGGATTTATAAAATCCAAGATACAGTATACATTACATTTAATACTGTGTATGACACCGCAGACCTAAAAAGATTAGTTCCGCAGCTTAAAGGCAAAGGGCATGATACGATGTCCGGCTCTACCACGGCGAAAAAACAATAGACATAACACTTGCTTCAAAGCCGGCATTTTTGTGTATGCAAAAATGTCAGTGTTGAAAAAATAGAGACACGTTGTACCATGCTATGACTTACACCATCGAAAGTTGTATGCTATACTACAAGTATGGTAGACACACTATCGGATAACCGTAAATACAAAGATTCTGTTTTTGTTGATTTATTCAGTACAGATGAAAAAGCAAAAGAGCGGTTTTTGTCGCTCTACAATGCTTTGCATGGTACACAACTGCATGATGTTTCCCTATTAGAGAATATTAAACTTGAGCAAGTGATGTATATGAGTTTTACCAATGATGTCTCGTATCTTGTTGAAAACAAAATAATTGTGGTTGCAGAGCATCAATCAACAATCAACCCGAATATGCCATTGCGCTGTCTTGAGTACGTCAGCCGTTTGTATGAAAAACTTTTTAAATCAAGGGAAAAATATAGCCGTAAACTTCTAAGCATTCCAACACCAGAGTTTTATGTCTTTTATAATGGAATAGAACCATATCCCTGTGATAAAACACTGAAATTATCCCAGTCATTTATCGAACAGAAAGAACAACCAAATTTGGAATTAATTGTCAAAGTAGTAAATATAAACCGTCATACTGAGCATCCAATATTGGAAAGATGTACAGCGATGAATGAATATAGCATTTTTGTACAAACGGTAAGGAAATGGAAAGGGGTTGACAGGGTACATGGTTTTCAAAAAGCCATTGAGGAGTGCATAGTCAATAATGTATTGCGCGAATATCTTGAACGCAAGACGAAGGAGGTAATGAACATG
>JBQMYN010000105.1:0-6108 GCA_052173475.1 Treponema sp. | reverse complement strand
TTAACGCAGAGAACACACGGTCAGCAAAGTAATATGCGTTACAGTATTGCCCGATGTGTACGTGATAGTCGCAAGTTATTTTTTTCTGCATCGTCTTCATTACAGAGTTAGACATCACAAGAACCGCGCAGTATTTTTAAGAGTTTATCCCGCTTTGTGATAGAAACCTGCAAATGGTATGTCTGCAGATACGGTAACAGTGAACCAGCCCTCGTTACAGGGATTGGAGATTTTAATATCCAGGTTTGCCATCACCGGTGATAGCACATCATTTTTACACGGCACAGTGTTTTTTTCTCCAATCATAGACAATGCGTCTGTTTAAAGCAGCAACCTTGCAAAAGTGTTTGTTTATTTTAAACGGATCACCTTCGGGATTTTCGTTTGCATTACGTACCATGCACATAGCACAAAAGGGTTTATCTTTGCAGGAACCACATTCGGGGAAATCCTTATTGCGGATATTTCGTAAGAAATTCATTTTTGGTGAATGATACCAAATATCTTTTAAGGACTGTTCATATAGGTTACCGCAGATATAATCTTGCCAGCCTGCACAGGGATACACATTACCGTTCGCTACCATACAGGCAGAAGAAATACCCACGCCGCACACAATACCTTCAGGATCGGAGGTAAGTGTGTTAATTCGTTCATCAAAATCGGGTTGTAATAAGTCTTCCTGATAGTCAATATCATCAAGTAAAATATCACCGATAATTTTTTCAACCTCGCATAAATTCAAACGGTTATCAAGGTTACCGGTGGTGTGGTCATATCGTGCCATCATAATGTAGTCGGTAACAGCGCGCACCTTGTGTTCATGTGCCCATCGCATAACTTCACCATAGTCGTCTTTATTCTGCTTCATGGTAGGGCAGCTAATCTGCAAGGGGATATCGTTTTCAATGAGGCGCAAAATAGCATTTTTTGTTTTTTCAAATGAACCGGGTAGCATTGTGATTGCATCATGATGATCGGCATTCATGCTATATAAAGACACCTGCACACTGGAAAGGCGGGAGTTTTTCATTATGGAGATAACTTCATCATCAACCAAGGTAAGGTTTGAAAGGACATTAACTGAAAAATCATAGTCCTTTGCTGCCTGTAAAAACTCCTTAAAGTGCGGATGGCACATCGGTTCACCGCCCGAAAGCGTTACGTTCAAAGTATTTAGTTCATGCAGCTGTTTTAATACGTTGTAATATAGTTCCGGTTTTATATTTGTGAGTTTAAGTTCATGCGGAATGTAGCAGTGAACACAGCGTTCATTACACTTGCTGGTTAATTCTATCTGGAAACTGGAAAGCTGTGGTTTTCCCTTAAAATGCCGCTCTAAATACTCCTGTGTATTTTCTTTTGCCCGCTGGATACTCGGGGTAAAATCTTTCTTAATGGTTTTAGGTTCCAATGCGGAATACGAAAACCGTGTGTCGTTTGCATTCAACTCTTCGATTGTACTGCCCCGTGTTAAAAAGCCGTCTGCAAAAAGTGCATCATAAAACGCCTGTGCATCATCTATAATATCTTGAGGCGTTACATCAATAAAGGCTGTGCATGCTTTTTGAACAAGTACTTCCAGTGTTTGCGGTTCACGAGAAAGAACCGTCAAAAAGGCAGTACCGCTGCCGTTTGCAATACGATCAGAAAAATTGCCGGTATTGGTAATATAGCCTACACCATTGTAGTTGCGGATAAACGTGTCGAATTTTTGACGGTAATACATTGGTCATCCTTATTTTATAGAAATTCTTATCTAACAGTTCTGTGCGCGTACAGGCTGTGGATTATTTTTCAGTTTTGCCTTATCAATAGCATTCTTTAAGCCATCCAATAACTCTTGTGCTTCGCCGGTATTTAAGAACACCTCTGATGCTTTTCCCCTTCCAGAATCCTCCGAAGCATGCTGCATTGCTAAACCGATACCGCCGTCTTTTTCAGATATATACACTCTATACCCCGGACACTTACCTGTTCCATTATCCAGATCACCATAATCAGGCAGTAGTTTTTTATATGTTATACTTGCCATATTTGTTTCCTTAAATAATTTTGTTTTACCCGTGCTGCACGTACAGCACGGCGTACTTATGTACTTACTGTGTGCGTTCACAACTGATACAGCTATAAGGTCCCGATGGCTGGGGACCTCTGTTCTGTGCAGGACATCCTGCTGCATACGAACCGGCAGCTGCATTCTGTGCAACTACCTCAGGTTTTTCGTATTTCATACTTTTTCACCTCCTTTCAATTTATATAGTTTACCGGAAATTCCTCTGAAAAGGGGTAACTCTCCGGCTGATAAATTGCGATTCTATTACATTCTATTGATAAATAAATGAATACCTAATGCAAGAATATAAGCTACGTTACCGAATCTCCCAATACCCACCATATCGGATTCCTCTTTCAACTTACAATTTTCTGCTGTTTTAGAAACAGTATTTTGTATTTCATTTACTGCCGCATTAAATATAAATCCCAATGCACCTTTAGATGGACCTACTTGCTTTGCTCCATTAAAAAAACCGCTAATCTGCTCATTTACTGATTGATTCGATTTTTGTATCTCATCTCTTTCTCCAATAATCACCAGCCATATTATACAGAGAATAAGTCCGACTATTCCATAAATAACTAATGGTAGCCAAGACACCCAGTTCTTAAAAAAGAAAAAGACAAGCATCCCATAGCCTAACAAAATTGGCTGCAGTGAAACACTTTTACTTGTGTAACTTTTAATCACTAAAACTGCCAAAATAACCATACAAATATAAAATATTGTTGTAAGAGACATCAGTAGTTCCTCCTATAAAAATATGTTTTTTCTCTTACTGCAATGCATGACCACCCGTTGGCGAAGCACTGCATCGCGTTCCATAGCAAGTTGCCAACTGGTTCCCCTGCGGTTTAGCTGGTCTGCCGCAGTATACACAGTTCGTTCCGTCAGATACTCCAATATGTTTTCCTGTCGGACTGGTTTTGCATTGTTGTCCATAATTACTATTCAACCCATTCGCAAGAGCTCTTACATCTTGTCCGCAATATCTGCATTTCATACTTTTTCACCTCCTTTATCTTCAAATGTATATTTTTGTTGGAAATACTGTTTTATATTATCCCATTTCATGCTGTATACCTCCAATCACTAATAGTCATCGCCGCCGACAAATCGCTCTGTATGATATAGTTTTAGCAAGCATAGAATGACGAAGCCAATATTTTTCCCCGTCGCTAAAAATGTGCCACAAGCCTATATATTCATCATTGTTTGTAAGTTTTTCATACACATCTATACTCAAGGCATTATCAAGATAATAAGGGGCTATCGGACCGATAGGCGACGTAACCTGTATGTAAATCTTGTTATTTCCTAGCTTACCTCTTTCTATGAGAACGAGTTGTGTTCTTTCATCCCGCGTTGTAAAGATGAGCCGTAACCAGTCTTAATCTTGGTCATCAATCACATAATGATTCTGAAGATACTGTTTTACTTCCGACCATTTTGCCATATTAAGCTTCCCATATTTGCGGCATCTGCGTTTTTTTATAATACCAAAAATCGTAAAAAAAAGATGATCCCACCTTATTTTTTAGTCCAAAAAAGATAAAAAGAGCTGTAATCAATTCAGCGACAAAACACATAAGCGTAAAAACGCCATATTCCGCTTTCGGTGTGTTGAAAAGTTTTAATGTCCAATACACATGAAAGACAAAAGCACATAGAAATGCGGTAAGACTGATTATGCCTATCATCGTATTAACTTTTAAAACAGAAAAAGGGCCTGCGTTAACAGAAAACAGCTTTAAATCGATTGAAGCATCAAGATCAGGTTTTAGGTTTCCAAAAAGATAGGCTTTATAACCACCCTGTTTTTTACTAAAACGGCTCGTAAGTGCTGGATTTTTACTGCCATCACCTTCCCAAAATTTTTCACTCCTGCTAATAGCTGCAATATTGCTTTCGTATAATTCGTACCACGCCTTTGATCCTTTTGCCATTGTTATCCACAACACTGAAAAAGCTAATCCGAGTAAGGTAATGGCAATCGGGAAAAGACCGAAAAGCATTGCGTCATACAGTACCGGCTGTGCACAGCTATTTGCAGATGCAATGGGAGGCTCTGTATGCAGAGAAAAAGCATCGGAGCCGCGATACTCTGTTTGTGTTTCTTGCATATATTTGGGAATAAAAAATTCTTTCATATACCCTGTATAAAAAGCGGATACTGCTAATACAAATACAGCCAAGACAACTGAGCGGTGCCATAGATGTTCAAGTTCAAAGTCCCGGCATCTCCACAGGTATTGATAAATATCCATCGCAGTGGGTAAGTGTTTATCAGTTACTTCTTTTTTTGCTTGAATAATTTCATCTAATTTCTTTAATAAGTCTTCCTTCATTTTTTCTCCACATAAATAAAAAATAATCCTTATAATGCCGGTACGTGATTGCTTTTTCCAAAACCATCCGGATGCTTTGGGCAGTTTGCATTAGTTAATGCTTGAATACTGTTAAATTTTTGTCCGCAATATTGACAATAGTAATTTGCCATACTGCCTATTTTTCATGTATACAGCGGCTTATAAAATCAGCCGCTGTAAAAAGGGACTGTCCAAAAACTTCAGTTTTTGGACAGTTTCCTGTGCATTATTTACTGAGCCAGTTTTCAAACTGATCTTTTCCCGTTCCTAAAGAAGTAACAAATGTTATTTTTCTTTTCGGTTTAGTATTATTGTGATAATAAATAATATATGCTTGGTTTTCTTCTGCATTCCCAGTTCGCTCAAGGTCTTTTTCGTAATCAATACCAAACGGATACAAAACATTGTCTCTAAAGTTGGAAGCTGAAACATAAATGCAGATAATATTATCTAATTCATCATAAGCAGCACCCCAACAGGTTATGGCATGACCATAGTCGTGTGCATTATTCCCTAGTGCCAGCAAAATAGCTTCGCCTTTATCAAAGGCATCGTTGAGCCGCTGCTCAAATTCGGCTTTTGTTTGAACAGAAGTTTCATTAAGAGGTATAGTATCAATATTGAATACATCCTTAAATAAACTAGGTACTGTTTTGCCATAACTAGATTTATCGATAAGATACCATCTAATCGCCTGACTTGCATACGATCCCCCATCACCGCATTCCTTTCTAAAGAAATTTGCTATAGAGCTTTTTGTGTTTTCTTGTTCATCAGGAAGACAAGGGGTATAGCTGCACGCATACTTTGCTGCTTCTTCACTGCCAGCAGTTATGCCTTTTTTATCCATATATCGCTTAATAAGCTCTTTATTTTGCGCAAACCACCAATGGAGCACATTAGAGGCAGATTTTGCCCAGCACTGATTCATATCGGTATAATTTCTCGAATTGCCTTCTATAGTAAGCGGCGGCAGCGGATCACCCTGCTTAGCATATTGCCGTATTACGCTTAATTTGCGTATGTTAAAAAATCCGCTATTGACTGTTTCCGGATACGTAAAAATATACGAAGAATCAAAGTTTCCCTGGTCGGTAGGTTTACCGTTATCTGTTATCGGTACCGCCTGTTTTTCAGCATCGGTAGGATTATGCACTCCTTTAACCCAACGCAGTCGTACTTTTGGGTTAGGATTTCCTGCTTGCAGTAGTTTTACTGTAAGCTCGCTTTTACCATCAGCAGTTTTTATATATGTCATTTTAGGATTTAGCGGTCTTTTGTCCTTAAAACGGATATAAGCAGTGCGAGGCCAAACAGTTTTGTTTTCTTTGCATGTAATGGTAATTTCATCTTTACCAGAATCATTTCGTGATGTAATAGCAACACTTTCTATCCAGCTTACCTTTTGTTGGAGTTCAGGGATGTAGTCTAACTTTCCATTTATAGTTTCTACGGTAAACACAGTAGTTCCTGCGGTGTTTTTTACATGAGTCGCTAATTTATTATTTACAGTAATCTCAGGTTTCTTTTTAATACTAAGCTGAAGCGTTTTTACAACAATGGGAGTACTTTCGGTTGTTATGGTTATTGCAGCTGATCCTTCTTTCAGTGCTTTTATCCTGCCTATACTATAGCTAATTGACATTAATAAGCGAATTGAGAGCATCAGTAACAGAAGGA
>JBQMYN010000104.1:0-6399 GCA_052173475.1 Treponema sp. | reverse complement strand
CGGTGCCGCTAGTAACGCAGCGACCCACAACGGTACAGCAGTGGCGGCAACTACCGGTGCCGCCGGTAATTCAGCAGCTCGCAACGGCGCAGCAGCAACGGCAACTACCGGTGCCGCTAGTAATTCAGCAGCTCGCAACGGCGGCACAACGGCAACTACCGGTGCCGCTAGTAACGCGGCGGCTCGCAACGGCGGCACAACGGCAACTACCGGTGCCGCCGGCAATTCAGCGGCTCCCAACGGCGGCACAACGGCAACTACCGGTGCCGCCGGCAATTCAGCGGCTCCCAACGGCGGCACAACGGCAACTACCGGTGCCGCTAGTAACGCAGCGGCTCGCAACGGCGGCACAACGGCAACTACCGGTACCGCTAGTAACGCAGCGACCCACAACGGCGCAGCAGCAACGGCAACTACCGGTGCCGCCGGTAATTCAGCAGCAGAAGAGCGATACCGGCGACTGCAAGCAGAGGTCAATGCAACCTTACCGTCGATACATAATGCATCTTCATTATCGGCTGGCTTAAATGAGACAATGGATTATTCGGAGGATTATAATATTGAGTGATTTATACAAATACTTAATTGGAACATTAGTAGGTGTTTTGTTGTGCCTCTTATGTTTTGTAGGATATTATACGCTTATCGGTTCCCCTACGAGTGGAGGGGTACCTGCAATTCGACCTCCTGCAAATGCCTTGCAGACAGCTCAGTCTGCGGATTTTCCGGATGCTTCATCTTCTGATCAGCTGGCTAAACCAAATGGAGATGGTTTAACTGCTGAGGAACAAGCGCGTATTTATGCTGCACAAGCTGCAAACGAAGGATTATCAAAAAAATATGAGGAAAATGATGACAGCAGTATGCGTGCAGCATTGGCTGCACGGGCTGATGTCCTACGGCAAGACAATCCATATAGCATTGATAATACACATGAATCTTCTACTGAAGACAATATCAGTAGTCTAGTGAATATTGACGGACAGATCAATACAGATCCGCTGCTCGCAACAGCACCTTCAAATTCGTCTGAGAAAAATAAACAAGCGGCAGAGACAGTGCGTGATTTAATCCGCCGTGGAAAAAATGCACTAGATAAAAATGTACTGCCTAATTCTCTTGACTTATTTGAACAAGCTGATGCAGAAATGCCCGATGAAAATGCTTTTTCTGCGGAATCATACCGTGATATTGCACATTCGTTATTTCTTTTTTCAAAAATAACCGGCTCAAATGAAGATGCACAACAATCTCGTGATGCTGCTGAAACTTATATAAAAAAATCGCTTGCTGCGCAAAATACAGAGTTAGGGCGTACACTGTATGGAAGAATTATTGAAGCACAAAAAAATGCTGATGCCTTGGCACGGCAGCAAGCCTTATTAGCGCAGCAAAAAGCTGCTGAACAGGAAGCTGCCGAAAAAAAAGCTGAAACTCAAAAACGGCAAATACGGGATTGGATCGCACAGGGGAAAAATGCAGTGCAGCGAGATCAAGCAGCAAATGCGTTGTTTTCTTTTGATCAGGCAGATAAAGACATGCCTGATAGCCCTCAATTTGCATCATCAGCATATACAGAGATGGCAGAATCCCTTCTTAATTTATCAGAAAAAGCCTCTCCGTCAGGAAATAGAACGCTTGTTTTAAATAAAGCGGCGGAATATGCAGAAAAAGCACTGGACTTGACAGAAACACCTGCCACCCGCTCCTTGCACGCTGCTATTGCAGCAGCAAGTGCTGAAGCACGTAAAAATACCGATTCAAAAACAGCTACCGAATCCGAAAAGATTGCGCAAGCACAGGCAGAAACGCAAAAAAAACAGCTTGAACAAGCACGGAGCGCGGCAGATGCAAAAAAGCAGGCGGAGGCACGCGCAGCTGCCGAGTGGAAACAAAAAGAGCTGCTTGCAAAACAGCAAGCAGATGCTCAAAAGAAAAATCTTGAGCGGGATCGCACCGCTGCAAATACAAAACAACAAACGGAAGCACGTGCAGAACAGGAACGCAAAGCAGGAACACCCCTTGCAAAACAGCAGGCAGATGCTCAAAAGAAAAATCTTGAGCAGGATCGCACCGCTGCAAATGCAAAAAAACAAGCGGAAGCACGTGCAGAATTAGAACGCAAAGCAGGAACACCCCTTGCAAAACAGCAGGCAGATGCTCAAAAGAAAAATCTTGAGCAGGATCGCACCGCTGCAAATGCAAAAAAACAAGCGGAAGCACGTGCAGAATTAGAACGCAAAGCAGGAACACCCCTTGCAAAACAGCAGGCAGATGCTCAAAAGAAACCTGCATCCCAACCGCAAAACGATCAGAAAATACGGCAAGAAGTCCGTAAATTTGTTACAGAGGGAAAGCAAGCAGCTCAACGCAAACAGTTAAGTAATGCTATATCGGCATTTGCCAAAGCAGACAATACCATGCCGAAAGATGCAGGGTTTGCCGCAAACACATATAGGGAGATCGCAGATTCCTTGTTTGCCCTTTCACGATCGGCTCCCAATCCTGCAACAGCACAGGAGGCGCGAACAAAGGCTGCCGAGTATATTCAAAAGTCCCTTGATGCAAAAAATACCGCGGAGGGAAGAAATTTACAAGCTCGTATTGCAGATGCTCAGAAAAAGGCAGATGCACAATCTGTTGCAAAACAAAAACAACAGAATCAGCAAGGAAAACAGGGGACTGAAAAAGCGCAGGCAGGAAATGCTAGAGCAGATGCAGCCGGTACTCCGCGAACAGATACACCACAGCAAAAAACTGAAGTTGCTAATCTTGTTGCACAGGGCGCAGCGGCTGCTGATAAAGGACAGTTTGCCGAAGCCCGCACTGCTTTTGAGAAAGCGGCGCGTATGATGCCGCAAAACGATCAGAACTTTGCCGCAGGTCAATACCGAAAAATGGCAGATTCACTACTTAAAATTTCCCGTTCAGCTCCAAACCAAGCAGATGCGGTACTGAAAACCGGAGAAGAGTACATACGCAAAGCTATTACCGCCAAAAACGCTGACGCTGAATCACATTTTATTTACAGCAGTATCGCAGATGGCTTAAAAAACTCTCAACTTGCGTTAAAAGAATTGGAAACAGCACAGCGGCTGGATAAAACTAACGCTGTGTACAACTATGAATTAGGGCGTAAGTATTTTGAGCAAAAAAAATATCAAAATGCCCGCTCCTCATTTGAAGCCGCAGTAAAAGCTGATCCTAAATATGCGGTTGCTTTTTTCAATCTTGGTATGACTCATAAAGTATTGAATGCGCATAAACCGGCATTAGCTGCATTTGGAAAAGCAGCAGCATTAAAACCTGATTATGCACGGGCATGTCTGGAACTTGCGCGCATGCACGATAAAACAAAACAGTACAAAGAAGCTGTTGCACAGTACAAAAAAACGCTTTCAATTGAACCGGGGCATACAGCAGCCTTAAAAGAGATGGCTCAAGTATACGCTAAGATGAAAGATAATAAACAGGCAGTGCACTATTTCCAAGAAGCACTTGCTGCCGGAGATACTGATCCTGTTACATATTATAATCTTGCGACGGTACAACTTGATACAGGGCATATACAAGATGCTGTCAAAAATGCAGAAAAAGCTGTTGCAGGCAGCAACCGTGATGCACGGTTTTTATATACCTACGCGCTTGCGCTTGAGCAAAATAAAAACTTAGGAGAAGCAGAAAAAATGTATTTACAAGCAATTAGTGCAGATTCAAAGTACATCAAACCTAAGATTAATCTTGGACGAAAATACCTTGAAACAGGTAAACTAAAAGAAGCGGAAGAGCATCTAAAAGCCGCTTATGAGCTTGAAGCATCTAATTTTGAAGTAAATACTAATTTAGGCAAGCTTTATGGATTAAAAAATCAATATGGACAATCTATTGAATATTATTCCAAAGCAATTAAACTTATGCCTAAGGACATTGAAGCCCGCCAGAACCTTGCTGCTGCATATTTATCAGCAGGACTAAAAGAAAATGCCCGCGACACCTATAAGGCAATTGTAGGTTTAGATAAACAGGCATGGGATAGTTATTACGAATTGGGCAAAGTATATATCAGTTTGAACAGTAGTGCTGATGCAAAAGCAATACTTGAAAAATTGTTACAGCAAAAACCGAATTACCGTTATGCAGCAGAGGTAAAAAAACTGCTTGCTTCATTATAGTATGAGGCACCTCTAAAAACGGAAGTTTTTAGAGGTGCCCTATGATTTTTTATAGGATGGATAAAAATGGCATCAGTAGAGAAAAAACGAATCTTGGATCTTCCTGTTAAAATTGTTTTAACCCAAGAAGGCTCAACCTTTTTTATTAAGCAAAATAAAAAGCTGCTTCGATTTACTTTAGCAGGAGATATTGAAGAGTACGGGATCATTTTGGAAAAATTTGCTCCTGAAACGCTTCAGCGGCTTATACTGGCAAATTATATTTCAAAAATTGAAATATCACGTTCAGAGCTGGTGTCATCCCGCTTACAAATTATGGACTTATCTAAGCTAATCGTTTTTTCTCTCTTATATCGAAAATATGATTTATTCATATTTAAACAGATTTTAAATTCTCCTGTTCTTAAAAAGTGGAATAGATTAAATCCTTCCAGTATTATTGACGAGCAAACTCATATCAACGAAAAATATCTTGCAAAAGTTTTACAGGCGAATGAAAAACTTATCTATGATACTAAGCAGGAAATATTGACTCCGCTTTATTCATTCATTAATAAAAATGAAGCCTTAAAACCGGCTGAAAAAAATTTACAATTATTTTTAAGTGAAAAATTCTTAAATAATCTTCGCCCGTTTATTTGGTTTATTGTAACAAAATTTAAATCATCGCCCGATTTTGATGCTATTATCCGTACTATCCGAACCAGTTTAACTGAGTATATGGATCAAACGCGGCTTGCTGAATTTATTTCGCTGATGCTGATGGAATTGATTTTAAGTGCAGAAAACTTAAATATGCGCAATGAAGCAAAACGGTTGTTTCCCGATCTTGCAGATCCTCAATCAGCACTGTTGGATCCGACAATCCGGCACCGGCTTATTGCCGGTCTTGAACAGCGCGGCGATATGGTATTTGTTTCATGGAAACTAGGAGGAGGCAGCAATGCGTCTATTGGAACTCATGGGAAACTGCAAATTTCTGTATATAACAAAGGAGAATCTTCTGAGGCAGTAAAAGCAAGTTTGAATGATATGAAGAGTGCTGATGTTAATAAGAACTCTTTGATAGATTTCTATCGGAATTTACCTGAAAGTACCGATGCAACGAGCTTAGGTATGTACTATATTTCGTATTTACTCGATGAATGCGAAAAAGTCAATGTACATTTTGAATCTAATGCAAACCGGTTTGGTACTGATTTAACGGTTATTAATCTTGCCTTTATGTTTTGATAAAAGTGCGACATCCTACAGAAAGAATGTCTGCTGTAGGATTTTTAGCATAGTACAGGAGAATAATGAAGTACAATGTATGCGCCAGTATTGCTGTCTGTGCAGTGATCTTTGCCGTAACCTGTTCATTTGAGCCGCCTTCCGTGCAGGAATATAAAATACAGCGTTTGTATTTTAGAGATGTCCGCGGACTGATGAGCGAACAATTATCAGTCTTTGTTGTTTTTAGAGATAAAGACGGAAAGAATGATTATAAATCGCTTACCCTATCGGAGGATGCAACTGGTTTGCAATGGACAATTACCCGCGATACTACCGTATTTTTACAAGAAACCAGCCGGTCTGAAAAAGAACAATGGGTTGGCTCGAATAAATTTCTATACCCGCGCGGTCCATTTCCGAAAGGTTCTTACCATATTATGCTATCCGATTTAAGCGGAAATGAAGCCACACTTGCAGTGCAATTAGGAGAACCGATTAATTTTTCGAGTAATCCTTTTGACTTTCAGTGCGAAAATGGCAGCTGGTTGGTTAAAGTACATGATACTACAATATGCAGCAGATTCCAACTCATTGTACTGGGTGCTGATATGCAGCCGTTGTATACAGAATCCCTATCAGGCATCTTTAGCGGTACGCTTTCTGAGCTGCTGGAAAAAGCGGAAGGGGGTAGATATATTCAGTGTCTTGGTGAAAATAACAGCGGCTCTGCCGGTTTTATAAGTCCAGCACTCATAATCGCTGACTAATAGACCTGTTCTGAAAACTTCTGTTTCAGAACAGGCGTATTACAGGGAAACCACTGCCATCCCGGTCCGTTTTGCAAAGCTGACACGGATGGCGGCGGCACTTTCTAAAAATCTAACCGAGTTTTTAGAAATGCCCAACATTTATATTTAAGGAATACATATAAGGAAATACTATGAAAACAAAATATAATACTAGGTCAAATTTCGAGTTTTAGATAAATGTACAAAAAAGGCGTAATCCTTTA
>JBQMYN010000103.1:0-6401 GCA_052173475.1 Treponema sp. | reverse complement strand
ATAATCAATCATTTCCTTACAGAAAAAGCCGATAGGCTTTCAGTTTTTGGACAGCCCCAAGCTGCTGTATTGTACTGTTTCGTAACACCAGTAAGGAATGTCTCATCAGGAACGCTGATAGCATTGACATTGCTAATTTCCGATTCTGTAATTTATCCGATTTTGACGATATGTATATGAGGGGTGTTACATAAAAGCCGTACAAATGGCACGGCTTTTATGTAACCTGAGTTTGTGCAAACGCAAACTTGTATATCATCTGCACGCTCTCACTCTGTTGCGAACGTGCGTAAAAAGTCAATCGAAAGTTGCTATTTTCTTCATGACTTTTTATAGGAGTTTATATGACTATATCTGATCGTATTAGTATGCTTCAGCAAAAAATGAAAGAATTGGAGCTTGATGCCTATTATATTCCGACTTCTGATCCTCATCAGTGTGAGTATTTAGCGGAACATGATAAAATACGCGTTTTTATGTCCGGCTTTACCGGTTCTGCTGGAACTTTGGTTGTTACCCGCAACAACGCATTATTGTGGACTGATGGACGGTATTTTTTGCAAGCAGAGCAAGAACTAACCGGTACGGGAATTATACTGCAAAAAATGGGAGAGCCGGGAGTGCCTACTCTCTATGAATATCTTGCACAGCAATTACCAGGGAAAAGTAGGATAGGTATGGACGGTACTGTCGTTTCAGTGGAAAGTTTCCATACATTTACTCGCGAGCTGCCCGAAGCGGTATTTGTTACCGATATTGATTTAGCAGGACAGCTATGGGAAAATCGTCCTGAACCGGTTTTAAGCACAGCTTTTATTCTCGGCACTGAGTATGCAGGGCAATCAGTTGAAGAAAAACTACGCATACTGCGGGAAAGGCTACAGGAACAGCAGGCAGACGCAACGGTTATCGGTGCATTGGAAGATATTTGTTATTTGTATAATATGAGAGGACTAGATATTGAATGTACACCAGTCGTAACCGCATATACTATCGTTACTACCGAATATGCAAGAATTTATATTGACGATCGGCAGCTTACTGCCGAAGTAAGAAAGCATCTGGAGACAGCGCACATAGAAATTGCAGGCTATACCGATATTTTTACTGATGCAGCACAGTTAGCCGGTACGGTATACCTTGACCCTTCACGAACGAATATCTATGTGCGTAATTGCATTCATACAACGGTTATTGAAGGTTTGAATATTACCTCCAGCATGAAAGCAATAAAAAATCAGGTTGAAATAGAAAATTTCCGGCATACTTTTGTAAAAGATGGCATTGCCATGGTAAAAATACTGAAGTGGGTAGAAGATAATGCCGAATCAGGCATTACCGAATGGGATGTTTCTGAAAAGCTGCTGCAATTCCGCGCTGAACAGGAAGCTTTCCTTGAAGCGAGTTTTCCTACGATTGCAGGATACGGCGCAAATGCTGCAATTATTCATTATGCCCCGCAAAAAGATCATGCGGCTGTAATTGCCCCTCGCGGGTTTCTCCTTCTGGATTCAGGGGGACAGTATATGGGCGGTACAACTGACATTACACGGACTATTCCCCTTGGTGCTCTTACGGAAGAAGAAAAAACAGATTATACGCTGGTATTAAAGGCACACATTCAATTAGCACTTGCTATTTTTCCCGAAAATACACTTGGATACAAACTTGATACCATAGCCCGTATGCCGCTGTGGAAGCAGGGAAAAGATTATAAACACGGCACCGGACACGGGGTAGGATATGTGTTGTCAGTCCATGAAGGACCGCAAACGATTGGGCTAAAGTATGCAGGGCTTCCATTGTGCAGCGGAATGATTACCTCAAATGAACCGGGAATTTATTGCGCTGGAAGCCATGGAATCCGCATTGAAAACCTTACCTTAACAAAAAAGGCTAAAGATACGCCGTTCGGTTCTTTTTTAACCTTTGAAACATTGACCCTTTGTCCAATTGATACACGTCCTATAGTAAAAGAAATGCTTGCTACGGAAGAGATTACATGGCTGAATACCTACCATGAAGCAGTGTATCAGGCATTAGCACCGCTACTAGATAGCGAACATCGAGCGTTTTTACAAAAGCGGACTGCTGCATTATAATGATAGGAGTAGAAAATACCGAATGCGCCCGCATTATTATGGGAGTTGACCCTGGTCTTGCCTCTACCGGCTATGGTTTTATCCGCCTGATCGGCAATAGAATGCGCTGTATTGAGTACGGGGTTATACGAACTGATCCTGTACAAACACAGGGAGAGCGGCTGCTTAGCATCTTTACAAAACTAACAGCCGTAATCGCTGCGCATAAACCGGCAGCAGCCGGCATTGAAACCCTGCGCTTTGCTAAAAATGTTACCAGCGCATTAGATGTCTCCGAAGCACGAGGGGTTACCTTGCTTGCCTTTGAGCAAGCGGGTATTCATGTCAGGCAGTATGCCCCGAACGCAATAAAAAAAGCCGTTACCGGCATTGCCTGCGCTGATAAAAGGCAGGTACAGCTCGCTGTCCAGTTGCTCTTGGGGCTTACAAAACTACCGCAGCCGGATCATGCGGCAGATGCACTAGCAGCAGCAATAACATACATCAACATCCCGGATAGCAGCGGAGAAAGAAACTATCAAAAAACTGAAAGCCTATCAGTTTTTTCTACAAGGAAATGATTTAGCTGCGATGTTAAGATGAAAAATGTACTTCTTTGTACATTTTTCATCTCCAAAACACTGTTAGGCGGCTGCACGGCACTGATTTTTATGCATCCATCATTGAAAGAGCTGAACCGAAGCAGCATGAAGTTGAAATTGCAAAACAGCTTGCTGAAAAAGGGTATACAGTACTTTTTACACCGGAAAATACCTTTATTAAAGGTGTAAAAAATCCGGAAAATAAAAAAATAAGGGACACACCGCATTGTGCTTTGATAATAAGCAGTACTCAAGCGGATATGTCCCTTGCTGTGAGTGTGGGAGCCGGCACAATCACCCACCCTTATCGCCACACCGAAGCTCGGTATAAGTAAACCACGTTTTGTGCATAACATCAAGAGCCTGTTTGCTAAATGCAAGTTACACACGGGAGCCAACAAAATGCCACTATGGGTATGGAATGGAAATGAATTGATTATTTTCTGCGGCAAGATAAAAAAGAGCGTTGTCCCAAAAAGCAAGCTGCTTTTTTTATGAATGAAAAGTGAGTCATTATCAATGTAAATGCTTTTCGATACGCATTTAATACCTGTTTTATACGGTAACAGACAGGGTAACAAGACAGACTAAAAAGAGAGGTTTTGAGGCTATTTTAGAGCTTTTTTTAGGTTTTTACGGTCTTTGTTATGTACATAGTCTAAATGACAATATATAGGGTAATGTATTTGTGTGATATGGATTTAGAGGATTATTACTGATAAAGGCTTGACTGCTAGAGTAACAGGGCAACAACAACATCGCAAATTAAAGCTTAAGGGAAACCGGTGGGCAAAGCTCACCACCAAAAACGGAAGTTTTTAGAGGTTCTCTCTTTTGTGCGCTAGATTTATTGCGAAAAAAAGATTACAATAGTTAAAGCATCTGCTTACAATATATCTACATAAATTAAAAAAATACGAAAAAGAATAAGGAGAATACTTAACATGAAAGATAAAAATCACTATATTGCCCCCCCCCCCCCCCCCATGCAGTAATTAGGACTGATAAATGCTTAATTAAAAATTACATATACTGCTTACTCTCGCTACTTTTCATCTGTATTGCTATTCCAATACAAAACCTTACGTTTGCTGCTTCTTTTGCGCCTAACCAATTTACTCAATTCTGCCAACCACCCTGAGATTAATTATGAATGAGGAGGGGGGATGCCTCAAAATTGGTTACTTTTTGCCGCTGGCAATGACATCCTCATCAGCACAGCTGATAGGCTTGCAGTTTTTGGACAGTCTCATAATTATGTATTGGGTACCTCTAAAAACTCGGTTAGATTTTTAGAGGTGCTCCATCAGCAAAGCTGATAACGAGTTTTAATTTAAGTCTTTATACAGTAGTGCCTTAAATTAAAACATCGCAAATTACATCTAAGGTGAACCTCTAAAAAACGGAAGTTTTTAGGGGTTCACTATTAAGTAAAGAGGAAATGCTTAATGAGGAATTACAGAAATATGACTACCTAATTACGCATTCCTCATTATGAATTAAGAATTAAACTAAAGGAGTATTGTATGAAAAAACGTTTTTCCATGCGGAACAAGTTATTGATTATTTTCGGTTTATTGGTTGCTCTAGCTACAATTATTGAGGGACTTCTGGCAGTGCAGAGATCCCGCAAGGCAGTGGTTGAAAAAATCGAAACACACCTTATCGACAAAGCAAGTGACACTGCAACCGTTATCGACGGACGGATTGCGGCATTCTTTCAATTTTTGGAAGGCATTGCACGTATGCCGCATATTCGCGATAGTGCTGTTTCTTTTCACGAAAAAATGCAGCTGCTTGAAAAAGAAGCAGCATTCAATACTGCAATCCGTGAATTGTTCATTACCGATATAAACGGAGTTGTTCATAATTTAAATGGAACGGACGTGTCATATAATACGGCAGAATGGTTTAAGACAAGTGCTGCCGGAAAACATGGCATAACAGCACCGTATACAGACTCTACTGTTGGGAATGCTCTTGTTGCTACCTGTTCAGTACCCGTATATGACAACGCCAAAAGAGTTATCGGAGTGTTAGGTGCTGACATTGACGGCTTATGGTTTGCTGATCAAATTAAAGATATTGTAGTAGGAAAGACAGGATATGCGTATATAAACGGAATTGATGGCACAAATGTTGCGGATCCCGATTCCGAAATAGTACGGTCTTTATGGAATACCGGTATAAAAGCTCAAAGCGATATAAGTTTAAAATCACTTGCTGCTTTTGAAAAAATAGCACAAGAAGCTGCTGCATCTTCTATAGGCTATTATGAATACAACGGTGTAAATAAAATCGCTTCTCATGCTAAAATAAAAACTACCGGTTGGACGGTTATTATAGCGGCTCCTATTAAAGAATTTATGGGAAGTGTAGATGATTTACGGAATCAAATGCTGATTATTGGAGTAGTAATTTTAATTACTGCGTTAGCTGTTACATTTTTTGTTGCTCGTGCAATGGTAAAACCGGTCAATATTGTTGTTGCCGCTCTTAAAGATATAGCCCAAGGGGAGGGAGATTTAACGGTGCGTCTACCGGTGAGCGGCAATGACGAGATAACCGACTTATCACAGTATTTTAATCAAACAATAAGCAAAATCGGCTCATCAATACAAAATGTCGATAAAAACACCAATGCAATGAAAGGAATCGGCAATGATCTTGCAAGCAACATGACTGAAACCGCCAGTGCTATACACCAAATCACTGCGAATATCGACGGAGTAAAACACCAGACTATGACTCAAGCTGCCAGCGTTACCGAAACGGCAGCTACCATCGAAGAGATTGTCCGCACGATTAAACAGCTGAACAACAGCATTGAAACACAGGCGGCAAGTGTTGCTCAGTCTTCGGCTTCCGTAGAAGAGATGGTTGCTAACATTGCCTCCATCGGACAAACGCTTGACAAAGCCGATGATGCCGTGAAAGAACTTACCGCAGCTACCGGCGATGGCAAAGCTACCCTTGCTACATCCAATGCCGTAACGCAAAAGATTGCCGAAGAATCAGGCTCGCTGATGGAAGCATCAAGCGTTATTCAGCACATTGCGTCTCAAACCAATCTTCTTGCGATGAACGCAGCTATCGAAGCAGCACACGCAGGAGAAGCAGGCAAGGGCTTTGCCGTTGTTGCGGACGAAATCCGTAAGCTCGCCGAGGAATCTTCGGCACAAGGTAAGACCATCACCGCAACGCTTAAAACCTTGGGTGGTGAAATTGAAACCCTCTCCGCATCTTCCAAAACGGTAGAAGAAAAGTTCAATGCTATTTTCACCCTTGCAGAGCAGGTAAAAGAGATGAGTGCCCGCCTTACCGAAGCAATGAGGGAGCAGGAAAACGGCAGCAAGGAAGTGCTGATTGCTATTAAGAGCATCAACACGGTAACAATAGAAGTGCAGGCAGGATCGGAGGAGATGCTGAAAGGCGGAGAGGGTGTTGCCGAGGAGATGCAGAAACTTGATAGTCTTACTCGTATCATCACGGAGAGTATGAACGAAATGGCTTCGGGAGCCGTACAGATAAGCAATGCGGTGCAGGACGTAAATGAGATAACACAAAGGAATAAGCAAAGTATTGAAAACTTGGCAAAAGAAGTAAAAAAGTTTAAGGTATAGGCGGTATCTAGCACGCGCTTCAACCTGACATTTGTTTTGGCACGAAAGTTGCTTAAAGTGCCTATACGGCACCGCAAGTTTTACGCCAACTTTGC
>JBQMYN010000102.1:0-6533 GCA_052173475.1 Treponema sp. | reverse complement strand
TCCAAAGCGACATCACCACTATTTCTGAAAGTCAATTTAATGCAGGCATACAACAAGGTAAATCTCTCGGTCTTGTTGAAGGGTAAATCACTCGGGCTAGCGGAGGGCAAATCACTCGGGCTGGTGGAAGGAGAAGCACGAGGATCCCATCAAAAAGCACTTGAAACAGCCCGAATATTAAAGCAATTAGGGGATTCTAGGCAAAAAATCGTGCAAGTTACCGGCTTAACCATACAGGAAGTGGAGAAACTATAGTATTGATTTATAATTTAGGAAAGAACATTGCATTTATCATAATGAGGAAGACATGGAGTGAATATGCGCGAAAACAAAAAAATCTTTAATGCGTTATAATGCGGAATCCCTGGATACGGAATAAAGGGAGCTGGACAGAATATCCTTTTTACGATATGCTTAATTTTTCTGATTATGGATTATGTTGAAAGTTTATTTAATACAAATTTTTTATTTGAAATGGATGATGGAAAATTCCATAAAGTTGCCAACGTGGTCGGTTATTGCATGAAATACCATCCGCATGGAGATGCCTCAATCGGCAATACCTTAGTTGTACTGGCAAATAAAAGTGTATTCATTGATAAACAAGGCAGCTTCGGCAATATATACACAGGCGATGAGGCTTCTGCGCCTCGGTATATTGAATGCCGCATCACATCCTTTGCAAAAGAAATTTTATATAATCCTCATATTACACGGTATGTCCCCTCCTACGACGGCAGAAACAAAGAGCCGGCTGCATTTAGGGCAAAGCTGCCAGTGCTGCTAACCGGTGCAGAGGGTATTACTGTTGGTATGTCTACAAAAATTTTACTGCATATTACAGAGCTGATACGGAAAATATCCGAATCCTACATTGATACCTTACTCAAAATTCCCATCAGAAGAATACCGCGCTATGACAGAGAAAAAAAACATGTAGGGGCAGCTGAAATTACTAGCCGCTTAAAAGAAATTGCCCGTCTGCTGAAAAATTTGAAAAAATATGCACTGTCTGTTCTTGACGGAATAACGGCAAAATTAGATGCCGGCACAACACAACGGAAAACGGCTATTTCCTCTTTTATGAAAGTAGCTGCGAAACAAGCAGTTGCCCGCGATACTCCGCTGTGCTATGATGATGCAAGCGGCTGTCCATATATCAAACGATGCAGGATAGAAAGATATTACTGAACAAAGACTACCTTATGGTACCTAAAAATGCTATAGTGCTCTATGTCAGTACGGAAAATACATTTTCTTTTACCGTAACATATACACCAAAGCCGCGGATTAAAAAGGTGAAAGAGTTATTCAAAGCGGAGCATTATCCTGAAAAAGGATTAAAAGCGCAGGGAATACGCCTTGCAGAACGGGAAGCACTAGCCGTAGAAATTACGTAAAATTTGAAACACAAAAAATACGCCTGTTCGGAAACGAGCTTTGCGAACGGGGCTGATGCTTATACGGGTATCACTAAAAACTCGGTTAGCTTTTACAGATGCCCCAACCTATTATGATGGAGGATACCATTATGCAGACTATCGAAGATTTAGGAAAATATACTTTTCAAGCCTTACTCGCTAATAGTGTAAAAAAATTTGGTGAACGCCCGGCACTCTCATTTGTATCTTCAGACCCTTACCGCTATTGCGAAGTAGCGGAGCAAATAACGCATATACAAGAAATTCTCTACTGCTCCGGTATTAATCAAGGAGATAAAGTTGCATTATACAGCCACAGTGTACCGCACTGGGGAATTGCCTATTTTGCTATTGTTACAATGGGTGCAATAGCGGTGCCTCTTCTTCCTGACTTTAACGAAAAAGAAATTTCAGCCTGTTTATCCCATGCCGGAGCAGAACTTGTCATTACCTCAGATAAATTGTACCCCCGTATTCCGGAACATATTTCTACTATTATAAATATTAAAGACTTTTCTTTTATCCGCGGCCGCGAAGTACGGCAAGGGATACCTCCTCATTATGAGTGCCATGAAGAGGATACTGCCTCGATTATTTATACGTCAGGAACAACCGGTCGCTCAAAAGGGGTCGAACTTACTCATAAAAACTTAATTTTCACCGCAATTGCAGGGCAACACTGCCAAAGAATCAATACCTATGATAAAGCACTGTCTATTTTACCGCTTTCTCATGTATATGAATTTACTATTGGGTTTCTTATGTTTTTTCTTAATGGAGCATGTATTTACTACTTAGAAGGAATGCCGACTCCCCGTATCTTACTACCTGCGCTGAAAAAAATACGTCCCACAATGATGCTCAGTGTCCCCATGGTTATTGAAAAAATTTACCGGAATAAAATCCTTCCAGCTTTTACTGAAACCCCATTGCGGGCAAAGCTGTATAAAACTTCATTCGGAAAACTATTGCTCTCCCGTCTCGCAGGGAAAAAATTGAAAAAAACTTTCGGCGGTAAATTGAAGTTTTTTGGATTAGGCGGTTCAAAAACCGATACCACCGTCGAGCAGTTTATGAAAGCAGCAAAATTCCCCTATGCAACCGGTTACGGGCTTACAGAAACCTCCCCGCTGATTGCCGGTTCCACAACACGCCAAGCACAACCAAACTGGATAGGGTATGCTATCCCCGGTGTTGAAGTAAAACT
Source organism: Treponema sp. (assembly GCA_052173475.1). Lineage (GTDB taxonomy): Bacteria > Spirochaetota > Spirochaetia > Treponematales > Treponemataceae > Treponema. The sequence goes on along the minus strand of JBQMYN010000102.1, from coordinate 3,905 downwards.
TGACAACCCAAATCCTGAAACGGGGATAGGAGAGCTGTTAGTCAAAGGTCCAAACGTTATGAAAGGCTATTACAATGACCCTGAACTTACAAAAGCCTCGTTTACCGATGACGGCTGGTTTAAAACCGGCGATTTATTTATGATCGATAAAAATAAGCATCTAGCAATCAAAGGTCGATTAAAAAACATGATTCTTGGCGCAAGCGGAGAGAATATTTACCCTGAAGATATTGAATTTGTATTAAATCAGCATCCGCTGGTAACAGAATCGCTTGTTGTTGCAGGAGAAAAATCATCCCTCATCGCCTATGTCCAGCTTGATGAAGAAAAAATTGCAGCAGAACTACAAAATCATTATTCAGCGACAGAGCTGTCTATCGCAGATTCGCATGATACATCTCCTATACAAAATCTACAATCTGCTGTTTCCGATGCGGTTTCAGAATTCACAGATGCCTTTACCTATAAAAAAGCAGAAATACTAAATGAAATTAAATTTTTTGTAAATGAGAATGTCAATAAAATATCCCGTATTGATAAAGTGGAACAAGTAGAGGTATTTGAGAAAACTGCAAGCCAAAAAATTAAGCGGTATCTCTATACGATTGCAGGTCGAGGCGATCGACAATAACCCTGTCCTGAAACTTTTGTTTCGGAACAGAGTACCTTGCAATTTGATGTGCTAAATAAGTGGGAATGGAACCGGCAGTCCCGTTCCTATCATATTACTCAAAGGTTTGACAGCCCTCGCCTGTTCAGATTCATGTGCAGCAGCGTATTAGCGAGTGCAATGGTTAAAAAGAGCATCAATGGCACTCGTAAGATAGGGTGTTTCAAGACTGTCTATTAAACCTTTATCGCAGGCTGCTGCAATAGCAGGGTCGATCGGCAACTTTGCAAGAACAGGCAGCTTATAGTCTGCTGCAATCTGCTCGGTACGGCTTTCTCCGAATACTGCATAGTTTTTCCTATTGTCAGGGCAGGTAAAATATGAAAAGTTTTCTACCAATCCGAAAATAGGTATATCCATTTTTTGTGCCATAGTAACCGCTTTTGCTACAATCATACTTACCAGTTCTTGGGGAGAAGTTACCACAATAATTCCGGTTACTGGAATAGATTGAAAAACTGTAAGCGGCACGTCTCCTGTTCCGGGCGGCATATCAATAAAAAGATAGTCAATATCCTGCCAAAGTACATCTGTCCAAAACTGTGTTACTGTACCGGCAATAATAGGTCCGCGCCAAATTACCGGATCAGTTTCGTTATCTAACAAGAGATTTATTGACATTAGACTAATCCCGGAGTCTGTTTTTACTGGAAGTATCCCCTGTTCGGTTGCGGCAGCTTTACGCCGGATGCCGAATGCTTTTGGAATTGAAGGGCCCGTTATATCAGCATCGAGAATTGCGGTATGCAATCCTCGTTTGTTCACTGCCGATGCCAGTAGAGACGTTACCAGCGATTTTCCAACACCGCCTTTTCCGCTCATAACGGCAATAACATTTTTGATACAGCTTTCTGCATTCGGCTTTTTACTGAAATCCATTTGTGATTCGCTTCGCTCTCCGCAAGAGGCAGCGCATGTTCCGCATTGATGATTGCAATCTTGACTCATACTCACTCCTTAACAGTACATCTTCTGGGGGGTCTCAAAAGTTAGTTTCTTTTTCGACATACTCATCAGCATAGCTGATAGCGGGTGTTAGGTTTCTTATCTTTTACCAAATAGTTTTTACATTGTATAACGGAATATTTCCGTCCGTGGTTACGATTGTTAAATCATTTTCAAGTGCTTGCGAAATTAAAATTCTATCAAATGGATCGTTATGCCTTACATTATCTTGAAACGGCAGATTTCGAATTCTGTTGAAATCGTCAAGTGTAATCGGAAGTTTTCTAAATTCTGCGCGTCTGCACATCTCATCTATTTCATATATAGTATGAGTAAATTCCAATTTTTTCTTACTTTGTTTTATTGAAATCTCCCAAAACGAGGCATAACTGTAAAAACAAACATTAGATTCAATTATATCTCTAGCACTTTTCGACAATCGAGCATTTCCGAATAAATACCAAAGAATTGCATGAGTGTCGAGCAAATATTTCATTACATATACTCCAAAAAGTCTTCGAGAGGTTCATTAAAATCTGGAGACATATAAAAAGGCTCATTTTTCCAAACGCCAAAAAGAGATTTCCTTTCAGAAACAGAAGCATCTTCAGGAAATTTCAATTTTATCAGGCGGATAAAATCAACAACTTCACTTATTGCAGCATGAGGAAGCGTTGCAATTTCTTTTTCTAAAACTGTGTAAGACATATACGCTCTCCTATACAATTCTATTATACAATAAATTCATAAAATTTTCTACTATAGTAGTTAATAATACTGTAAATTTAGAAAAATGCTTCATAAAGTCATCCTACAATTTTATCTTTGTCATTCAACGAATAACTTTTGAAAACATATGTTGGAGAATTTACCTTAGTAACAATACGTGGCGGAGCTATCGACCTAACATCGTTTTAAACCGCAACGCAGCTTGATCGGTTTGTCGGCTTTGAAAACTGTGTTATGTGATATTTCAAATTCTCATAGTGTGACCACATTCTAATAATTTTTACTGTGCCCTCATATTCAATATTATCTTCTACCATTTTTCCAACATAAACTTGATAGACAAATCTATGCTGAATGGTTAATCTTCTGGAAAAAAGACCTGACAGATTTCCTACCAAAGCTTCATATGGTGGTGGATTTTGAAAAGGATATTTCCTAACAATTTCTATCAGTTCTTTGGCTTTACCATCCAGTTTTGCTGATTTCAAATTCTGTATATCCTTTACGGCTTGTTTTTCATATACAATTTTATACATTTACCACTCTACATCTTTTTCTGAAATACATTCGCTTAATGGAGTTTCAATTCCACTTTTAAGAGAATCATACATTCCTGGAATCGAGTTTAAATATAAAGTCTCCTGAATCGCATTCCAATCATCTTCGCCAATTAATACAGCATTTTTTCCTTTACTATTTGTAAGAGTAATTGGTTCTGAATTGAAATTTACATTTGCAATAAGCTGAAAAAGCTTTGCCCTTGCTTGAGTTACGTTTATCGCATGCATACAACACCTCTATCATTAGCATAATGTACATTATTACGTACGTCAATATATTTTTTATCTATTCTTTAATGTTAAACAAAAGCTTTACTCAAATTCAAAGGAATATATCTTGGATAGGGATGTCCCAAAAGTTGGTTACTTTTTGCCGCTGGCAATGACATCCTCATCAGCACGGCTGATAGCGAGTTTAAAATTAAGTCTTTATGCAATAACAACTTAATTTTAAACATCGCATCTAAATCTAAGGAAGCAGGTGAGCAAAGCTCACCACCAAAAACTGTTTCGCAATCTGCTTTAGCGGATATAATCAATCATTTCCTTACAGAAAAAGCCGATAGACTTTCAGTTTTTGGACAGCCCCATTATCATCGAATTTGATTGGTACATAGGTAAATGGTATTTCAAGGTTAAAAATAGATACTTACTTTAAGAAATATGAAATTTCATTATTTGGAGTATATTTCATTTTAACAGCTACAGTTCCAAGTAATTCTAAAACTTTTGCTTTATTTAGCCTTTTCTTTTCCAATATTTGAATTAAATTATCAGACATTTCAAATCTATGACTTACTTTATCCCATTTATTTTTATTAAATTTAGTTTTCCTATTTTATATACAAAAGATGTACAATAAAGCAATAAAAAATACAACTACTGATAAAATAATTTTATTCTTTTTTTCCATAATTAGAACATTCTGATAAATTCTTCTGGCAACAGGACTTTTATTTCTGCATTTTTGTAATCTTCAATATTTCTGGTTATTATATATT
>JBQMYN010000101.1:0-6840 GCA_052173475.1 Treponema sp. | reverse complement strand
ACTCCTCTACTCATATCCTGATCCTATCATACCTTCATACTTTTTGGACAGCCCCTTGCTCTCCAGCAAGGTACAAGGATGTACCTTGCTGGAGATGATTGGGAAGATGAGAACCAGACAACCGGAGAAAAGCGAAAGCACAAAGGCGGGCTTGTCGGAAAATCGGGACCATTTAATCTGGATGGGTGGAGTGGAGACGATTTAAAGATCGACGTTATCTACGGCAAAAAAAAAGAAACCGTAGACGAGCTTTACTTGTTTTTCGGCTTTGAATTTATTGGTAGGTACATTATGATGTAGACTATAGTCCGTTGTTTTATTGTCTACAAATATTATAATTGACTTACCATGAATGCGCAAGATGCGAGAGAATTGAAATCTCTTGGCGACAAATTAAAAGCTCTTAGGCTGCAAAAGGATATTTCTCAGGAAAAATTTGCTGAGCTCACAGGATTAGATAGGACTTATATTTCTGGGCTTGAAAGAGGTTTAAGGAATCCATCATTTTTAATAATCAAAAAATTAGCAGATGCATTAGATATAACTCCTAATGTATTGTTTTAATTTTGGAGTAATAATATGAATCTTATGCAAGCCGATAAGAATTTTATCACAATAAAGAATAACGAAATAATGATAAAAGAGTTTTTATATGAAGTTATTTACTCTCAACGCACAGTAATGCACAAATGGTCTGAAATTACTAACCAAACTCCAAATTTAAAGATAGGCTACCCTGGTCAGCATTTAGCATCACTTATAACCGGTGTAAAGGGAACAGGAACAGGTGCTAGAGGTGATGACTTAGCAGATAAGTCAGAAGTTAAATCGTGCAGCAGAGTAGACCAATCTGATAAATGTCAAAACTGCGGTAATACTGTTTTGCGTAGTCAAAAAATATGCCCTCATTGTAAATCCATCAATATAAAAAGAAATAATGATTCTAAATGGCTGATTGGTATTAGAAATGATACTGAATTTGATATGTATTTAAATAAAATTCCTCGTATGGTATTTGTACTTGCAGATTACCCAGAATTTAATGCAGGAAATTTTGAAAAAATCCAATTTACGACTTACGAAATATGGAATCAATCTAATAGGGCAGCAAATTTTAGACTTATTTTGCAAAATTATTATCAAAAAATATATCTACCAAAACTAAACAGTAAGGATGCTAACAAAGGGTCTCTCGCACCATTAAATTTTTGGCCATATCAATTCAATTTCTATATGAGTAATCCTATAAAAATATTTCATGCGACTATTGATTTTTCAAAACCAAGCGATAGAGCGATAGTTATAGATTATTATGTCAAACCTGAAGAAGATAGAAATAAATTAGCCTCTGAACTTATGCCAATTGATGTTTTAAGCAAAGAAGAAATAAAATTATTTGATATAAGCAAACTTTCTCATAAAAACTTTGTTTCAGAAGAAGAACGAAGTATACTTCAGTTACGAGAAACCCAGGGATTGACAATGAAAGATAAGTATAGCCGCTTTTAATTAAATAATGTTAATTCCTGATTCTTAAAACGTTTTTGGATATTTGAAATATATTCTTCATTTAATTCAATATTTATACTTTCTCTATGAAGTTTATCTGCACTAATAAGTGTTGAGCCGCTACCTGCAAAAGGGTCAACGATTTTATCCCCCTCATTTGAAGATGTTAAAATGAGGCGTTCAATAAGTTTTAAAGGTTTTTGAGTGGGGTGGTATCGTTCTTCTTCGTAAAAATTTATATCTCGCCAGACATCTGTAACACCCATTTGTGCGTTAAAAGTTTGGGCAATGTGTTTATAAGGATAACTAAACTTTAAAACTGTTTCTAGTTTTCCCCAGAGTTCTTCGGTGGGAAATTGTTCACAAATATTTTTCCCTGTGTATATAGACCACATGCCACCTCCATTTGATTTAACTCCAAGAGCTTCGTTAATTTCCTTAGATGTTAATCCCAATTCTTTTTGTCTTGACTTTAACAAATTACGTGAATATGAAATGTTATCTTTAACAAGAAATAAAAGACTTTCTGTAACATTTGGAAAAATTCGATAATTTTTTGTTGCTCTTCCTGCAACGGATTTCATTCCCTTGTCAATTATAATTTGCTGACGGAGTGAAAAACCCATTTTGTTTAATTCTGGGACGAGTAACGCTAGTGTTCTAAAATATCCAAATAAGTAAAATGAACCACCTACTCGAAGCTTATCATAAACTTTTGAAATCCATTTTTTAGACCATTCAATATAATCTTCTTCAGTTCGCCATTGATAATCCCATTTTTGAGAAACAACTTTCCAATATGGAGGGTCTGCTATACACAAATCAAAGTAATTATTTTCAAAAGATTCTAATTCTATTATACAATTACCTTTTATTAAGGTTTGAGAGCCTAGCTGTATATTCATAAATTTATAATAACATAAAATGTGGTCTATTGGCTACATTTTTTTAAGATTTTTATGGTCTTACTCGCTGCTCAGTGAGCCGTCCGCCTATGAACAGCCTTGACGGGGTATTACGCCTTGCAGGGGCTACCGGCAGTGATCTAGCCTTTACATCAGGGACTATATCTTCTACCCTCTCACAATTCAACTTGACAGCAGATAAAGCGGCACATATCGCTGACGTATATGCTATGGCGATTAGTAAAAGTCAAGCGAATATGACAAAGCTGTCGTATTCAATGAAGTATGTCGGTCCCGTTGCGTCGGGGTTAAACGTCAGCCTTGAAACGGCAACCGCCGCCCTTATGCGTCTTTATAATACCGGTTTCGGCGGGGAACAGGCAGGCACTATTTTACGGTCGGGTTTACAAAAGCTCGCAAGCGGCACTGATGATTTAAAAAACAAACTTGCAGCGTTAGGGGTAAGCTACGATGATGTTAATCCGAAAACAAATAACCTTGCAGACATTATTGAGCGGCTTAAAACAGCACAAGTAGGCGTAACTGAAGCTAATGAGTTGTTTGGAGAAGCAGCGGCAGCGGGTATGCAAAAACTCATTGAAGGCGGCGGAGAAGCACTGCGTACTATGGACGGGCTTTTACACGCCTCTGACGGGGCAGCTCAAAAAATGCAGGAGATACAAAATGCCTCATTTGCAAACACACAAGCAGAATTAGCTAGTGCTTGGGAAGCGGTACAAATCACCCTTACCTCTCATGTTATTCTGGCAGTCGATACCTTTACAAAAGGCATTATCGGTGTCTTACAGTTTGTCAATGAGTTACCCATTGGTATTCAGACAAGTGGAACCGCATTAGCAGGGCTAGCCGCATCTGCCGGCCCTTTATTACTGGTTGCAATCGGTGTTAAAAAAATAAAAAGCGAAATGGTACAGCTCAATGTTGCCCTTGCCGCTAATCCTATTATTGCATGGGCAGCCGGTATCGCTGCGGCTGGAGCGGTCGCAATGGGTATTATTGCACAAGTGAGAAAGGCACAAGAAGACGCATACAAGGCAGCGGCACGGCAGCTTGAAGATGCCCAAAAAACCGCCGCAGATGCCAAAAAAGACGGGGATAAGGGACGTACTATCCAGTCATTACTTGAAAAATACGACAGCCTTAAAGACAAAATAAAGGACAGCAAGGAAGCACAAAACGAATTTAACGGCGTTATCGAACAGTTAAAACAGGCAATCCCCGGTGCAGATGCTGCCTTAAAAGAACACGGCGAGGGCTTAGAAGCGTTTGTTGAAAAAGCCCGCAAAGCAAGCCTCGCACTCCTTGAAATGGAGAAAGAAAAAAATGAGCGGGCATTATTACTCGGAAAGGCAGCGGCAGATAAAGCGCAAAAATATGTACATGAACATGAAAGCGGCATTGATAACAAGTTTAACGTCTTGCGGATAAAAACCGAAAGAACAGACCGCTATGTACAAGTGCTTGAAAAACTCAAAACAGCGTCATTAAAAGATGCAAAAGCAAAAAAAGAAGCACTAAAAGAACTTGAAAAATTACGAAATGACCTACAAAAAGATGCAGGCAATGATTTTGTCTATACAACCTTTACCGGTGCATTTGAAATGCTGCAAGGCTTAGTTACAATCAATACCGATGCACTAGAAAAAGAAAGCAAGAACCTTTCTGAAGCTGCATCCCGATTGGAAGAGCAAAAAAAGATTATAGCCGATGCCGATGCCTTAAAATTACAAATAGAAACAAGCAAAGCTGCTCTTGCCAATCTTACTAAAAAAGAAGAAACACAAACAAAAGAGCAAGCCATTGATGCCCTTATGCAAAAATGGCATGAGTTTGAAAAAACCGGTATTAAAGCGATTGCAGAGCGGAAAAAGATAACCGGAGAGGCATTTGACCGCAATAAAGAATTTTATGAATTTTTACAAGAAGAAATAAAGAAAACCGCAGAGCTTCAAAACATTGTTGACGAAAACGGCAAGAAAATACAGCTTACCTCAAAAGACCTTGCAAAGCCTATTGCATTACGGGATAGCTTTAAGCCGGAAAAGAAAAGCGGACACGCTCCAAGCAAGAAAAAAACAAACACAATAGAAGATGAAATTGAAGCCTTTGATAAGGCGTGGCGGGAGAAAATAGCTAAGGCAAAAGAATACGGAAAAGACAGTGCTGCCATTGAAAAAGAGTATCTTGAAAAGCGCAAAGCCTTAATTGACTAGTTTGTACAACAAGTACAGGAAGCGGAAAAAAAGAAAATGCAGCACTTTCAGATGCTGCATTATTAGAAAAGGCAAAAAACACTGAAACATCAAAAAATTCAGGGGTTACGCTTGCAGACGAATATATAAAAACAGCACGGCTTGGGCTTACCGCATTTCAAAAATACAAAGAGCAGATGCAGGAAGTACGCCAAGAGCTTGAAAAAGTCCAACAAGAAATACAAACCACGCAAAACATGATTGAAAGCGGGAAAGATGCAGGTGGCAACGAATTAAGCGATACCGACAAAGATGCGGCACAGCAGTACCTCAAAGATATGGAGGATAAGGCAGCTGCCCTCCGGCTTCAGCTTGCAGGCTCTAAGATAAGCCTTGCCGATATAAAAAACACCTTGGGCGATCTTCAAAATACAGGAAAATCCGACCTGCAATTAAAACTTATCAACATCCAAAAAGAGCGGGAACGCATACAACAAGTAATTGAGGCGGCAAGAACCGCAAACAAAATTACCGATGATGAAAAAAAAGCTCTTGAAAAAAAAGCCGATACACAACAAGCCAAAGCTAAGAAACAAGCCGTAGCAGAAATGGTTAATTTCTATATGCAAGGCGTTATGAATATCGGACAAACCCTTGCAAATGTTATCGCTGGTGCAATAGAAAACGGCGGGCTTGACGGGCTTTCTGCCTTACAAGCAGGCGGGCAAATTCTTGGGCAAATCGGCAACATGGTGCAAGACCCTGTTACAAAAGCAGTACTTGGCGGTATCAGTGCCGCAATCGGTATTGCAACCACTATCATCGGAGCAATTAACAAACGTACTGAAAAAGAAATTGCGGATTTTAACAACGCTCAAAAAGAAAAGCTCAAAGAGTGGGAAGCGTATGTTGAAAAAGTTGCAAGCGGGCTTGCCGAAAGAACCACCAACCTCATGTCAACAGGTTTTCATAAACCGAAAGATATTTTTCAAGATATGGACTATCAGCGTGAGCAAAAACGCTACCAAAATTTCTTAAAAGATATTGAAAATAAAAACTCCACCTTGATGCGCGGTACAACATGGCAAACAACCAGCGGGTGGTGGCTTTGGAAAACAACGGAAACCCATTACGGAAAAGAAGCCTATAAGATCAAAGACCTTTATGCACAATTAAATATGCTCGAATGTTTAACTATGGCTGCTAAGATAGCGCAGCCATAGTTAAACGCCGAGTTTCGGACTGTGCCGAAACGTCGCAAATTATATGTACGCATTCGCATACGAATGCAACAGATTCCAAAGTTTATACTTTAAAATCTGTTGCATTATAGGGAAAAAAAACGGGCTTGAAAAGTATCTCAATCAATACGCTGATAACTTGCGGCTCTTAAAAGGGTATTCTAATGATTTAAGAAAGTTTGCGGCAGGAGCTGGTAAAGACCTTGATGAAGAAAGCGGTGTTACGCAGGAACTTAATGCATTACGGCAAAAGGGAATCGATAAGATAAAAAAAGAAATAAATCAAAAGATTAAAGAAAGCATTGAACAAGCCGCAAAAGCAGAGGGAATTGATATAAAAGAGCTGACCGGTCTAGGAAAGTTTGCAGGCAGTTTTGACAATGCCCTTGCAGAGTATATTAGAACGAAAGACATGAAAGCCTTTAAGAATGCCATAAAAGAAAACCTTAAAAAAGCAATTATTGACAAGGTGGTTGCCAACACGATAACAAGCCGATTGCAAAAGCTATTTACTGAATACGAACATGCAACAGATAAAGAAGCGGCATTAAATAAGATTATGCAAGAGGGAACCAGTATTGCAGAAGAAGCATCAGAGACGGCACAAAAAATGGCGGGCAGTTTAGGACTTGGCTCCGATGCACTTGCAAAGCAGCGGGAAGAATGGCAAAAGATAGGAGAAGCCATATCTTCATCGCTTTCTTCTGCGTTAGGCGATGCTGCCTACAATGCCGACTGGGGCAGTTTTAAAAAGAGTTTTGCCTCTGAAATGAAAAAGGCGATTATTCAATCTGCAATGCAAAGTGCCGGTATTAAAGCAAAAGTAGACAGCATTATTCAAGAAATTTTGAAAGACGGTAAAGTAACATCGGAAGAAGTAAACGGCACTATCAACGCATTAAAGCCCCTGTACGACCGCCTTGAAAAAATGATGGCGGAAGTTGCAGGAACGACCAAAGCATTAGAGGGCGG
>JBQMYN010000100.1:0-7090 GCA_052173475.1 Treponema sp. | reverse complement strand
AGTACTTTTCTGCAATTGAGCAAACCGCTTCTTAGTATTGGCAACCTCTCAAAACTCTACACCTGAGTTTTTTGCAGATGCCCCAGAGTCTCTCTTCTATAAATTGAATTGCAAGAGATGCGCTCTTCAAGCAAAAGACCTTGTTTTTAATGAGCATTATCAGTATACTAGTCCTATAGCGTAATAAGCGCAATGGAGCATACGCTGATATGGAGCAATCATACTATTGGGAACCTCTAGAAACCGCAGTTTTTTAGAGATGCCCTATTGACTCCATTGTAAAAATATAGTGTACGCGTTAATTCAAATTTTTCTCATAAGGATACACAATGTATGGATAATGAAAGCATTAAAGGTAAAATTCTCTATGAAGATGAAGACCATAAGTTTATATGGCTTGGATCGCAAACTCGCAACCGCAAAGGTGCTGTCCAAACTATGCAATATCTTATTGTGGATAGAGGACGCGGTATTTTACTGGATCCGGGAGGGGTACACCTTTTTTCTCATGTTGTTACTGCCGTTAGCCATTTTATCTCTGTTGATAAGATTGATACTATTTTTTTCTCGCATCAAGACCCTGATGTTTCTTCCGGTATAGCATTATGGATGGGTGTTACGCCGGCAAAGATTTATATTTCTTCTCTTTGGATACGGTTTATGCCGCATTTCGGTATTGTAGATGTATCAAGAATTGTGCCGATTCCGGATAGAGGTATGGCACTGACTCTTTCCTCCGGTGCACGGATGCAATGCGTACCCTCTCATTTTATGCATTCTCCCGGGCAATTCGGCTTGTTTGATGAGCGTTCACATATTCTTTTTACTGGAGATATTGGTGCTGCTGTATTTGATGAAGGCGAAGATATAGTATTTGTTGAAGATTTTAAAAAACATATACCGCTTATAGAACCATTCCATAAACGGTATATGGCATCAAATAAAATTGTAAAAAAATGGGTAGAAACAATACGGCACTTGAATCCGCGTATGATAGTTCCCCAACATGGTGCAATTTATAAAGATGTGCAAATTGATAACTTTTTGAATTGGCTGTCAAACCTTCAGTGCGGTTCTGACTACATTGAAACATTATTTTAACGTTGCTTAAAGCGTATAGGCACGTTCTCATTCCGCTGCGGACGTGTATAAAAAGTTAATTGAAAGTTGAGGGGACATCTAAAAACCTAACCGAGTTTTTAGAGATGCCCCTGATTCTTTCTTATTGACTTTTATGGGAGAACTGACATGGCTACTGATCAAATAATTGAAAATTTTTCGGATCTTACTAAAAAGATAGTAGTAAGTTATAATAAGGGTGTTATCCTTGATTTTATTACAAAGCATTCATTTGAGCTTATTGATGGATCTGTTGAACAGCTCCGCTCCCGTTTTTGCACTATTTTGTCAGTTTTTGAAGAAATACAAAAAGAAAGCAGTTCTTCTGCAGCAAATACTACCAGAATTGATGCTATACTTGGGGAAATATTGGCAAATCGGAAAAAATTACAAAAAGAAATCCATGAGCGAGTGAGTGAAATTGACAAAGCTGCGATAAATGCAAAAACAACGGCAGACTCTTTTGAAGTGCTCAAGGAGCGTACTGGTGAAGTAAAGGATATGCTTGCAGGAATCCAAGATGTATCAGTTAAAACAGGTATTTTAGCGATTAATGCCTCTATAGAAGCCGCCCGCGCAGGAAAGGCAGGAGAAAGTTTTAGAATTATTGCAAATGAGGTACGATCACTTTCTACACAAACAGGAGATTTTGCAAAGCGTATTGACTCTAAACTTGCTGAACTTCAGCATACAGTGAATGAGATTAATAATAGTATGTCTCTTTTCTTAACCTTATTCCTCAAGTTTCAAAAATCTTTTACAAGAGTACTGGCTAATTTTGATGAAAATTCTAAAACCGTAAATGAGGCAGGAACTTCGCTAAGTGAAATTCTAGCTTCCATTAAAGAACAGGATATTACGATACGGGAAGGTTTTATACAGCTAAAGAAGATTGATGATTTTTTGCAGGAAACCAGTACTATTTTATCAGCAGCGCAAACGAGTCATACTCATCTTGAAGCACTCTTACAAAAAAGCGAGCTATAGGGACGGTTTAGCCGCCTGAACACCGGATAGCTGTTACAAACCGATGTCAAACAGGACATCAAGTTTTCCAAGTGTGTTTGTGTTCAGCGGTTGACTGTATGAAAGACCTATTTTTGCAATGCCGCTAATAGTAAAAGCAACGCTGCTGTAGACTGACTGATACCAGTCCGGTACAGGAGCGTTGCTATCCATATACGAAAAATTTACTACGGTCTTATACCCGGCACTCATATTTATTCTATTATAAAAAATTGGAAGCCATGAACTGCCCCTTTGAATTTCATAGCTGAAAAATGTTATTTCTGCATCATAGGATATGCCGGCATTAACTTTACTGGCAAGGGTACGGGTTGCTGTAACCGTCATAGGATGTTCTGTCATTGCCGGCAGATATGATGTCATACCCATAAATGCCGGCTGTCTAAAGAATACAAAGCTGCCGGCAGCCGGAACGTATGCAGCATTATAGCCTGTATATGCTGCGATACGGGTACTGAATGGTAAAACAGGTGTAAAAAAAGCTGCTTGGGCCTGTAGCGCAAAGGCATTTACCGCTGATTCATAATGATAGCCGTGCTTAATACCTGTTTTGAACACAACGCCGGCAGTATTTTTTGCGAAAAAATATGCGGCAGGTTTAATAGTAGTGGTTAAATACTGATAGAGAAAATTACATTCATCTGAAAGCACCGTATCGCCTAATTTGTAGTGGTATATATGCCGCTGTGTTTGATAATTATTTGGAAAAAACGCAAAGGCTTCCGTTGAAATTCCAGCATCAAGGCTTATGCGGTGGTACGCGTTTTCAAAGGGTATCGGCAGCGAGGCATGCAATGATCCTCCTGTTTTCCGGTAGCGGAAATCGTTATGGACATCATACAGATTAAGTAAAAAGCCGACAGGTCTGGAATTAATAGTGATAGCAGCATGAGTTTGATAGAAAAACGGATCAAAATAAAACACTGATGCATTTTGAAAGGAGATTAAGGTAGTCGGATCAATTCCATAGATATTCAATGCCAATCGGCTCTGTTTCCAATTCTTCAGATCAGCAGGCGGTTTTGGATACAGTAGAGGAAATACTCGCCATATCCATGAGTATAAACGATATTTCTGAGGCTGCAGGATGCCCTGCTGCGGCGGAATGCTGACGGTAGACTGTTCTACAGCACTATCATCAGCTGCGATTTGATGCAGTGCTGCATGACTTTGTGTAAATACGTCCGGAGAGATAGTATACAGTGCAGTATACTTCCCATGCAAACCGGTATAGACAATCTGCTGCGTCTGTACCATAGATTCCGCATTTTGTGTATGTTCCGCTGCATTTGTATCGGCAGCACTTTTATCAGCACTAGGAGCATTACTGCGAGAAGTGCTCTCCGTAGAAGAAACAGCCGGCAGCATCACAGGAAAAAAGACACCTCCTGAAATATCTTTTTCCAATACGCCGAGCTTTTGCGTTGTAATATCGAAATAGGCTGCGCGATACAGCATATTTTTTTCAGCCCATGAAAATATCAGTATTGGTCTTGCTGCGGAATTATTAGTTTGTAAATAGCGGATTGCATACAGCGGTGTTTCAGGAATCATTTTTTGTACGGTTTTAGTTATCCTGTCAATAATGACAATATCTCGCTGCAAACCATTTGCGGCAATATATGCAATTTTATTAGTACCTGCAAACACAGGGCTATAGAATGCCGTATATGCGAGTCCCGGACCTGCTGTGTTTAAAAGTTCTTCTTCAGCACCGGTAGAAAAACGCTGTGTAATAAGGCGGGCATACTGTCCGTCTACTTTAATGCCGCAAATAATGTCTGTGCCGCAAAAGGCTGCTGAGCGAATATCATACACTGTTTCAGGTAAAAACCGGTTTTCTTGCATATTAAAACACCTGCACCGGTAGCGGTCTCCTTGTAAGGATTGGATAACATCCGTTACTAACAATAATCTTCCGTCTTGCGAAAAACTTAAATGCGAAAGTGTCGGGTTTGCAGTAAATAATTTACGCCCATTACCGTCAGGAGTAACAAACCATACTTCTTTGGAGGAAAAATCAAAACATGCAGCCCCTTCTCCGTTTGAAGCTGTTATGGTAAACCCCCGTTTATCTTTTTTAAAGAAAGGGAGGGGCTTTTCAACAGTTGCAGGTACTGCAATGGAATCAATAAAATCTTGCCAGAGATATTTTAGCCGTTTGCCGAAAATATGCTTTGTTTTACCTGCCGGAAAAATAAAAAAGGAACTTTTCCAATAGCGGGAATATGCATCCATCCCATAATTTTTTTGCAAATACTCTGCAAAACCAGCACCGTATAAATAGCCCCACAGAGCACCGGGATACACATCTCTTTGTCCCGCCGCTTGCTGCCACGATGGAGAGACTCCATCAATTTTACCTTGTATTAAATGATGATAGAGGAGCGGATCATGCAGCCGTCCTTGCTGCCCGTCTAAGCTTTCATAGGATACAGCAGCACCTTCATTAAATGAAAGCGGCAGCACCGGTAAATAATAACTGAGCGAAAGAGCATGCGTTAGTTCATGGTAGAATACTTTTAAAATAACATCAGTTAAATTACTCAGCAGTCCTTCTTCGGGCAATGTATCAAATACAACAATTCGAGGGTAAGGGAAAAAAGTAAAATAGCCATTAAGCACCTGCTGGTTTGAAACAACATACACCGGCATTCTTACCCATATTTTTTTATTGAGCTTTCCGGCAATTTCTTCTGCATACCCATCTGCATATTCTGCAATAAGTGCCGCTGCTTTTTCCGATTGAGCAGTGTAGATAATATCAAAATAAACGGTCTTATGTACCAGTAAATGCTCCGCATAGGAGCGGCTTGCAAGAAAACAACATACGAGAATCGTACAATATAGAGTTTTTACACGCATTATGGTCATTCTTTTCCAAAACAAACTAAGTTCCGTTCTACATCTAAAAAAGGAACAGTGAGCGGGATTATGGTATAGGTAGATACATCCGAACCAATCACGGTCATTTCTTCTTCAATAGCAGCCCTCTTACCTTTATAAGCGGCAAGTAATCCTGTAGGGCAAATTCTGCGGCGCAATGTTTTTACCATTGCACTGTTAAGCGGACGGAATGCCCTGAATACCGCTAAATCAAAATACTCATCAGGTGCTTTCTCCGCTTCTGTTTGAAGAATATGCACATTGGTAAGACCAAGTACCGCTCGGATATTTTCCAGTACTGTACACCGTTTTTGCATCCGTTCAATAAGCGAAAACTCTATGTCAGAGTTACGGGACAAAAATAAACACGCAAGCGGAATACCCGGCAGTCCAGCACCCGAACCTATATCGGCACAGCGAAATGGAGCACAGCCGGTATGAGCATCTATTTTTTCTGCAAAAACCTTCCATGGCGCAAGGCTGTCAAAAATATGCTTTATCACTAAATCACGTGTATTTTCAACCTTGACAAGATTAAATGCAGCATTAAAAATTTCTAATTCATGCAGATACTGTATGAGATACTGTTGCAATTTCTTATCAGGATCCGTTATTCCCATTACTTCAAACCCTTCCTGCAGCAGTCTGCCAACTTCAGCTTCTTCCATTACTACTCCAAAATACGTACTAGTATATAGTATATGCCAATATGATACAAGCCGGTTTCTGAACAGTGTAATGTTAATCCCCTTGTATAGCAAACACTACAAAATAATGGTATAGTAGACCCGTTCGATAACTTCGTTTCTGAACAGGTTTAGGGCATCTGCAAAAAACTCGGTTAGCTTTTAGAAGATGCCTCATCAGCACAGCTGACAACGAGTATTTTTTATAAATTCTTATACTGTTATAATTTATAAAAAATACGTCGCAAATAAATCTAAGGAAAACCTCTAAAAAACTGAAGTTTTTAGAGGTTCCCTTTAGTATTTGCATTGGAATTTCTACTCTTTATGAATACTGCCAACCCCTGCAAAGGTTTTATGGGAGGGAATAATGCCGAAAAACACCCGTACAAATACCGCATCAAAAAAACTCACTGCCCTTGAAATTATTGAATATTGTAAAACGGACATGGGGTTGACTTTTCATTTAATGAATGAAGAAGATGCGAAAAGATTTCTTGAAAAACATAATTATTTTTTTAGATTAAAGCAATATGCCGAAACGTGTACCCAGCGGACAAAAAGCGGAAAATACATCGGCTTGGATTTTGGGCATCTGGTTGAACTGTCAACGATTGATATGTTTTTTAGAAAGCTTATTCTTAAAATGACTATTGATTTAGAGCATTATCTGAAAGTATATCTTGTCAATGAATGTCAGAAAAATGCCGCCGATGACGGATACGAAGTTGTACATAAATTTCTCGATTCCAATGCAAAGATAAAGGAAGGGATTGCCGCGGGAGCCAGACTCGCAGGCTACAGCGGTGTAAATTTTGACAAATATGTTGAAACACCCGCGGTATGGAATTTTGTTGAAATGATTAATTTTTATGACTTCATCAATTTTTATACTTTTTATTACGATTATTTTAAAATTGCCTGCGGCTATTCTATGGACTTTGATTCAGTGAGACGATTGCGAAATGCAGCAGCGCATAATATTTGTATGCTGTGTTCCTTTAAGCCTGTGCAGAATTTCAAATATGATGTGGGAACGAGTTTTGAACTTCTGCAAAGTAATATCGGGATTGGAAACGGCGTAATCGCCAGCTGCATGAAAGTACCGCTGCTGAATGACTTTACCGTTATGCTATCAGTATATACAAAATTGATAACATCTCCCAAAATCAAAGAAATGACACTAAAAGAAATGGCACAATTTTTTGACGGACGTATGATTTACCACAAGCACTATTTTAAATCAAATACAAAAATAAAAAATGCGTATCAATTTGCACGAAAAGTTTTAGCATATTATTCAGAACGATAAATACAGGGGAACGGGGCTGTCCAAAAACTGAAAGCCTATCGGCTTTTTCTGTAAGGAAATG
>JBQMYN010000099.1:0-7614 GCA_052173475.1 Treponema sp. | reverse complement strand
ATTCTCCGTAGCGAATTTCAGTAAATCATCTTTATTTCTTGCCCGTGCCATAGTTCCTCCTATCCTAAAGCGGGGATGTCATTGCCGGCGGCAAAAAGTTGGTTACTTTCGGGGTATCCTCATCAGCACAGCTGATAACGAGTTTAAAAAAAAGTCTCTATATAGTAATGACTATCAAAACCATACGGATTGCGGTGGTTTTTAGTGGTGTTGACTAATTTACATAAATGTATACTGGTCAATAGCACCACGGATGGTATCGGTAGGAATAAATGTCTTTGTTCATTTCTGAGCATTAATTTCTTGTCAGTACGATGAAAAATATACAAGGATGTACATTTTTCATCGTAATCGAATGAGGCTGTCCAAAACTAAAACTTTTGGACAGCCTCACGTATATGCGGCGAACTGGACTTGAACCAGCACGCCTCGCAGCACCAGCACCTCAAGCTGGCGTGTCTACCAATTCCACCACCGCCGCATCAATATGATGGATAATATTACCGGATTATAAAAAAAAAGTCAATGCTTGTTAAACAGCAAAACAAGATTTTCGTATGAAACAGAAACAGAGCTGTTCCAAAAGTTGGCAGTAATGCCGGTTGACAATACTATGGATGGTGATGTTCTCTTTATTATACTAGACAAAATATTATATATCGTATAATATTATAAGAGATAGAATGAAAAGGAGATAATTGTGATTTTTTCTATAAACTCAGGGCTATTGGAAGCATGTGTCCTTGCCTTACTGAGTAGTGAGGATTCATACGGCTACAAATTAACACAAGATGTTAAAGTGCTTATGCCAATTTCGGAATCAACATTATACCCTGTTTTGAAACGGCTGCAAGTTTCCGGGTTTTTAGAAACCTATGATATGCCGATTGACGGGCGGAATAGAAAATACTACCGTATTACTCCGAAAGGGAAATACCAACAAAAATTATACACCGATGAATGGGAATCGTATAAAGAATTGATTGAAAAAATTTTCAAGGGGATGAACAATACATGACACGTGCAGCATTTATGAAAGAATTAGCAAGCCGGTTAAAGTATCTGCCTAAGGAAGATTTACAAGCCGCATTGCAATACTACGAAGAATATTTTGACGAAGCCGGTGCCGATGGTGAGCAGACCGTTATTGCTGAACTGAAAAGCCCCAGACACGTTGCTGCAAAAATTTTATCGGATTATGCAGTAAAAGAAGCAAAAACTGCACGGGCATCAACAACAAGCGGTTGGAGAGTGTTTTGGTTTACTATTTTAGCAATTTGCGCAGTGCCGGTTGCGGTTCCGCTTATAATTGCGGCAGTAGTTACTGTTATAGCACTTGGGATCGCGGGAATTGCAGTGGTAATCGCATTGGTTGCTGCTGCAGGATTTGCGTTTATTCAGGGCTTTAGTTTACTGTTTTATGGCTCTGCAGCGGGACTCATGTTGTTTGGGTGGGCATTAGTACTTATGGGATGCGCACTTTTTGTCTTTTACGGAGTTACGGCTGTGATAAGTGCGGTTGGAAAACACATAAAAAATAAGTCAAATACATAAGGAGCTTATATGAAAAAGAAACTCTATCGGAGTATTAATGATAAAAAATTGTTTGGGGTATGCGGCGGCTTAGCAGCATATTTTGAAGTTGATAGCAGCATTGTCAGAGTAATATGGCTGCTGGCTTTGTTTTTTGGGGGCGGCGGTTTGCTATGTTATCTTATTTTTGCATTGGTCATGCCTGAATATAAGGAAGAACCGATCGAGTATGAATATGTGCATCATACTGATGACACAGACAACCGCTAACTGGAGATAGGGGAGAACGAGGCTGTCATTGCCAGCGGCAAAAAGTAACCAACTTTTGGAACATCCCCACACAATGCTACAAACAGGGTGTTTTTGAACTTATTGGACAGCCCCATACATATTTGTGTAGATTTTTCTCCCTATAGTATGGTTGTAAGGGTATTGTACTGGTATATAGGAGATATTTATGAAGAAAAAATTATTGACAGCAGGTATTCTAATTGGAATCGGAGGATTACTCATTATGGGCGGATATGCATTTGGCGGAAAACCTTATATGATCGGTGCAGTTACCGGTTTTGATACGCAGATTACGCAGACTGTGCCGGAAGATGGTGAGTTTGTTTCGCTTAAAAGCAGCGGAATAGTTCATCTGAAGTGTAAAGCAAATTCCGGCTATCTTACTATTCTTGGGCATGATAAACGTGATTTTGTGTATAGTATTCAAAATAATACAGAGCGGGAAAAAGCTTCTGTATATTCTATGGGAAATACCCTGTACATTGAAACCGTTAAGAAACCGCGGCGGCCTTTTGGGGGCTTGGGAGCATTATGGTATGGGTTTCGCAATACAAAGCCGCCTACAGCAATTACCGTGTATGTACCGAGGAATTTCACATTTGAAACAGTCATAATAGAAAGCGGCGCTGCCCGTATTAAAATAGAAGATTTTGCTGTGAGCAGACAGTTTACGCTGAATGGCGGTGTAGGCGAAACTATTGTTCGCAATATCACAGCGGCAGCAGCAAAAATTGACGTGGGGGTAGGTAAGAATAGCTTTACTGATTGTGTATTCACTGATATGCAGCTGGAAACCGGTGTCGGCGAGAATGTGTTTAGCGGTATACTCTATGGACGCACCATGATAGAAACCGGCATCGGCAGAACAACTATTACCATAGCCGGCAACCGTGAGGACTATGATCTGGCACTTAATGCAGGCATTGGCGGTATTTATATTGATCATCACCGTATATCGCAGGGATTTGATCCGGATGTATCATCACAGAAAAATAAAAGAAATAGCGATAATACCATACACGTACACAGCGGTATAGGGGAAGTGTATATTAATTTTTCCGATTCAAAAGATACCGGTACCATATAATTGATATTCAAGGAGGAAGTCTTGTATGGGTAAACAGATAGGCGTTTCCTTGTTTGTATGCGACATACTTGCTGTGTTCGTATCCGCATATATAACAGCAGCTGAAAAGCAGGAGTACACTGCCTCTCCGATTTCACGGTATGCGGATTCTCGCAGCCGCAGTACTGCTGGAAATACTAAGAATATGCTTATGCTTGGTATAGAGCGGCTGCACGAATTTCAGCATCTTTTTACCGGTAAACGGGCAGGACTTATTACCAATCAAACAGGAATAACAAAAGATGGGACATCTTCGATTGCTGTTTTGCAAAAATATACTAATCTTACTGCACTTTTTTCTCCTGAACATGGCTTGTATGGACGGGAGCGGGAGGGTGCAGTTATAAAAAATACCGGCGATTCTGCCAGCGGGTTACCGGTGTACAGCTTATATGGCAGTACCAAACGTCCGACTCCGGAAATACTCCATGATATTGATATACTCTGCTTTGATATTCAAGATACCGGTGCCCGTTTTTATACCTATATTTCTACTATGGCGTATGCAATGGAAGCCTGTGCGCGTGATAACAAGCATTTCATTGTATTTGACCGCCCGAACCCTATCGGCGGCAATGTTGAAGGTTCTATCCTTGAAATGGAGTATCGTTCATTTACTGGTTACTTTCCTATTGTGCAGCGGCATGGTATGACGGTGGGAGAACTTGCCCGTCTTTTTAATACTGAATACGGTATTGGCTGCAACTTGACCGTTATTCCGCTGCAATGTTGGCAGCGAGAGCGGTATGCCGATGAACTTCCGCTTATCTGGGTGCCGCCTTCTCCTAATATTCCTTCGGTGCAAACAGCGGTAGTCTATGTAGGGATGTGCCTGTTTGAAGGTACTAATGTATCGGTAGGAAGAGGCACTGCGATGCCGTTTCAGTACATTGGTGCTCCTTTTATAGAGAGTGTACAGTTTGCAGATGCCTGTAATGCGCTTGCAGAACCCGGTGTGCGGTTTCTACCTGCCTATTTTACTCCCTCACAATCGCTGTATGAGGGAAAACCCTGCGGCGGTGTGCAAATTGCCATAACCGATAGAAGCCGTTTCCAGCCGGTTCGGACTGCTGTACGTATGTTTTATCTTCTTAAAGAACACTATCCTAAGCAGTTTACTATTAACAGCTATGAAAAAAAATACTGCGGCTTGAATTTGCTAACGGGTTGTAATGATCTTACCGATCCTGCAAAAAAACTTGAAGACTATCTTAGCCGTATACAGCGGGATAGCCGTACTTTTACTGCAATCCGGCAGAACTATCTGCTATATTGAAGTAAATTTACCAGTAAAAGACATCTGCAAAAAACTCATGCATAGACTTTTAGAAGATACCGCATCAGCAACGCTCACGGCGATATTTTCGATAAGTCTTTTAAGCGTTATGATGTATCGAAAATATTGCAAATAAATCTATAGAAAAGGAATTAATCATACTCGATACGCAACGCTCTTTTTATCGTTACCGCATATATGTTCTTTTGCAAATTTATTCCGGTTATCCCTTATTATGCGCTTTTTTACAGCAGGTTAAGCGGTTTGAAACTTCGCAGGTATTGGTATTTTTTTCTCTGTACGGCATAGGGGTAATGCTTTTTGAAATTCCATGCGGTTTTTTTGCAGATAGATATGGCATAAAAAGTTCGATTATCGCCGGACATCCTACGAACCGTTACGTACGATAAAAAAAGAAAACCGCATGGAATTTTAGTCATGCCGATGTTACATGAAATTATCCTCTCAAAAAAACTATAGGGTACCTCTAAAAACTTCCGTTTTTAGAGGTACCCTCTTATCACAGCTCCAACACGCCTCCTTTCTTTACAGTTCCTCACTACTCCTGCCAGTCCGCTTGCTACCTGTTCACAAAAAACTACCATCCTTTCCTCTGTTTACCGCAGGCATTGCATTTTACTCGTTCATGCCGTATACTTTTATGTGTATGGAAGACGAACTTCACATAACCCTCACAAACGATTACGCATTCAAACGCTTGTTAGGTGCAGAAGAAAACAAACCTATCTTGCAAGATTTACTCGCCTGCATTCTTGATCTTAATCCACATGCTATAACGGGTCTTGACTTTATGGATAAAGAGCTTTCAAAAGAAGTGTTTACTGATAAAACCGGCATCCTCGACATAAAACTCAAGCTGTCAAACAACACCGTCATTGATATAGAAATACAAGCGGCATGGCATCCATCATTTGTACAGCGCACCCTCTTTTACTGGGCAAAAATGTATAGGGCATCTCTAAAAACTCGGTTAGCTTTTTAGAAGATGCTCCATCAGCACAGCTGATAACGAGTTTTAATTTAAGTCTTTATATGGTAATGACATCCCCGACGAGTTTCGGCGATGCCGAAACTCGCAGCTGATACATGTACGTTTTTGTACATGTATCAGCATAACATCGCAAATTAAATCTAAGGTAAACCTCTAAAAAACTGAAGTTTTTAGAAGTTCCCTCTACAGCAGATTTTAAACCCGGAGAATCCTATGTTATGTGGACTGCCCTTCAGGCAGCAAAAAGAAAAAATATCATAGTATCAGTAAGTTTCTGCAAATATCAAAATTTTATGCGAATAGACTATCTTGTAATGTATAAATGAATCGTTATTTTTTAACATCATAGAAGCAAAACGATAAAATTATATAATTAATAAATATCTTAAAATTTAATATATTATAGATGTATGATGGTTTTTCTGTAAAAGAGTACAAACTAAATGACAAAAATATGAATTTGTGTATAAATAAGATATATGGAGGCAAAATATGTCTGATGCACTTGCGTATGTTGAAAATCAAGTTCTTTCTTTTTCTTTAACGGAACAGCTTCATCTGCTTAGTTTTATTGCAGATGCTGTAAATAAAAAAACTGTTCAATTGTCAGAAGAAGAATTTTTACAAAAAATGAGAGAAGTAAATTTAGCGACTGTCTGGGAGACTGTAAAAAATGACTCGTGGTGATGTTTATATGCTTGATTTTGGTGTTCCATTTGGAAGTGAACCGGGTATGAAAAGACCGGTAGTAATAATACAATCTGACAAAGATAATTTGAATGGGTTAAATACAAAAATTGTTATACCTCTTACATCTAATACCGTAAATGCAGAATTAAAAGGTAATGTTTTTATTTCGAAAAAAGAATCAGGGGCACCAAAAGATTCTGTTGCACTTGTTCATCAAATTATTGTGGTAGATAAATTTCGTCTAAAAGAAAGACTTTCAAAATTACCAAAGCATATTATTTTAAAAATTGAACGGGAAATAGATTACGTAACAAAGGATTAAGTTTGTAAGAAGAAACACATAACACCCGCTTCAACCTGACATTAGGCTAGACTGCTTTCGCAGTCTATGTCACGAAAGTTGCTTGGACGGTCATTGCTAGCGCAATTCCCTTTTTGATGCAACTTTCACGCCAACTTTGCCGCCGCTATGCGCGTCGGCAAAGGCACAAATGCAGGAGAATCCTATGATAGATTGCATAAGTGCATTACTATCAACATTGTTGCAAACGGCTTTCGCCTTAATAATGCCGTACATTCGGAATATCTATTACAGGAAAAAGAATCGCATGCACTGTTGACGGATGTGGTTGAAATACATTTCTTAGATTTGCAAGCAGCAAAAAGGGCAAAAGAGACGGATAAAACGCAGAATAAACATACCCAGCTTATCAACTGGTTGCGTTTTATAGAAACAAGCGATAAAAAGGAGCGGGCAATGCTAGCAGTAACTTCACCGGTATTACAAATGTTAAATGAGAAAATAGATGCATTGACTTTATCCCCTGTAGAACGGAAACTCTATGAGTCAAGAATGAAACTCCAAAGCGACATCACCACTATTTCTGAAAGTCAATTTAATGCAGGCATACAACATGGTAAATCTCTCGGGCTGGCTGAAGGCTCTCACCAAAAAGCACTTGAAACAGCCCGAATATTAAAGCAATTAGGGGATTCTGTGCAAAAAATCGTGCAAGTTACCGGCTTAACCATACAGGAAGTGGAGAAACTTAATTCATAATGACAAAACTACCGCCAGTCAATCTAAAATAAAACCGGATTGTACGCCCCTGATTGTGTAGGCATAACACAGTCAGGATTATACCAGAAACCTATGGAGACTGCCGTGAACATTCGGCTTAATCGGTTTCCGTTTTTGTACAATCCGGTTGTTGCTTTTCTTAATTGTGATGAGTTTTTTACATTCGTTTTAGAAACCCGATATACTCTAAAAAAGAAGTTTCTTTTTTGCTGTCATCGGGTATCTAGCCACTACCTTAACCTTGTTTAGTTACAGTGATTTTGATAGCAGTAAAAGAGTGTGTTTTTTGCGCTGCTGCTGTAAGGTCAATGCTAATTTCTGATCCGCCCTGCCCAACAGTAATGTCAAAAAAAGCCGCCGGATCATCTCCAGATTTTAAACCGTTCAATGCCTCAGCTGCAATTACAACATCGCCTTTTACAATTTTATTAAGCTCTTTTGTTACTTCTACAGTATAAGGGCTTTGGCTACCTTTTACTGCAACACCAGCTACTGTAATTTTACTAATGTCTTTAATCGACAAGGCTGTAAGGTTACCTCCAGTACTAGCTTTAGTTACAGTGATTTTGATAGCAGTAAAAGAGTGTGTTTTTTGCGCTGCTGCT
>JBQMYN010000098.1:0-7794 GCA_052173475.1 Treponema sp. | reverse complement strand
TTTACACGTTTGAAAACGTCTGCCTAGAAGACCGGCAAACGCTCTTACAAGACGGGACAAAGAAAGTTATAATCAACGCAGAGGCCTTTCGCAAAGCCGAAGACAAAGAGCTGCAAGGCTTTTTGGAATACATTAAAACGGGGGCGGCACACACCGAATACACTGGGAGGATAGAAACGATGATGCAGGCAGTAAAACACAACGAACAAGCGCGCCAAGAATACCGCATCATGTCGGCATTTGAAATGGACGCTCGAGAAGAGGGCATACAACAAGGCTTTTCCGACGGCTTGTACCGAAAAGCTCTTGAAACGGCAAAGTTGATGCGCTCCCATGATTATCCGATGATGGAAATTTGCCTAATGACGGGTCTTACAAAAGAAGAAATAGAAAAACTTTAGACAGTGCAGTAATTCAGTGAGTAGGACATCTGCAAAAAACTCGATTAGATTTTTAGAGATGCCTCATCAGCAAAGCTGATAGTAATCAAACTATCAGCTTTGCTGATGTCATTGCATATGTTTATTGCCTCCATCTGCTTGTATTCGAGATACTATAGGAGCTAAGGAGAGTCGCTGCTCCATGAGTATCAGTGTTAAAACCTAAACACAGCACCAAGTTCTATCTTTGCACCATTGATAAAACTTCCTTGGTTTTTTAACGGACAGGAGCATTGTTCCAGCAGCGAAAATGAAAGTCCGTACTGTTTCGTAAAATACACGCTTATACTGTTTTGTATTGGAATGTTGATATGTGCATCAGGAAAAAAACCGCAGCCTAAACCTGCTGCAATACTATACTCGAACGCTGCGTTTATCCTGTAAGTATAACCAAAAAGGAGATTAATCATTGGAAAGGGTGATAATGAGCTTATCGTTATGGGCTGCGAAGACGTTTCCTTGAGCCAATGCGCATTATGAGTGATCAGCATACTAAATCCTGATTGATTTTTTAATACTATATCAAAACCTGTTGTAAATGCTGGTTTGGTTACTGCGGCATCTGATTGTACGGTAGTCATTATGCTCACTCCACTATTAATAACAACTGAATATTCTGTAAAGGGCTTTGCATACGCGAAAAACGCAATAGAAAATACTAAAGCCATCAGTTGTTTTTTTCTTTTACACTTGTCCATAAAATGTACTCCTCGCAAAAAACTATAGCATAATTTTATGCAATATGTGAGAGAACGCTGCCTGCTACCGGACAGGTCTATTATAGATTTCTTTTCTGTGCCCTATTTCAACAACGAGAATAACAAGCTCTTCATTTTGTATTTGACACAGAATCCTGTAATTTCCGACACGATAACGCCACAATCCTGAAAGATTTCCGACCAGCAATTTTCCGCGTGAACGCGGGTTTGCAAGTTGGGAAACGCTTTTCATAGAATCAACAATGCGGCTTTGAATTTCGCTATCCAACTTTTTAAGTTGTTTCAAAGCCTTTGCAGAAAAATTAACGGTCATAGTCCAAGTTCTTTACGAACTTCCTCAAGTGTATATGTTTTTTTGTCGCCTTTCTCAAATTCCTCCAAAGCTGCAACAGCAGTTTCATAATCTTCTAAATCTTCTAAGCATTCTGCAATGAAATTTTCGACAGCCTTATTTAAAAACCAGCTTCGAGTACATCCTCTCTTTGCACAAATAGCATCAACTTGATTAAACAACTGCGGATTTGCGCTAAAACTCATACTCTTAGTATTTCTTGCAGCCATAAAATACCTCCAATACAATCAATGGTATGAATAACAGTTTTAATATTTTTATTAAAAAGTCAAGTTTTTCGTCAGAAAAATCCCCTTAAAGCGTATGTTTCCGTATGTTATTTGCGCATTTCTGGCGGGTACTAGACCTATTCGATAATTTTGCTACCGATCAAGGTTTACGAGTTATAAGTCGTTATGGTTTCCAGTAATTTTACCTTTAATTGCGCAAAAGTTGACAAGCATACATAAAAGAAATACAATTAAGATATGCAAAGAGGTTCTTTTAATGACAGTTGTTCGTGGTCAATTTGAATGGGATAGCGAAAAGAATGAAATAAACATCAAAAAGCATGGCTTCTCTTTTGAAGAAATCCTTGACGTGTTTGATGACCCTCATTTTATTGAAAGAGTAGACTTAGAACATTCTACCATCGAAGAAGAAAGATTTATTGGGATTGGCAACATAAACGGATTAACAATAGTTGCCACTATTTACACTGAGCGAGACAGAATAAGAATTATTTCTTCTCGAATTGCAACAAAACAAGAGGAGGTTTTTTATTATGAGCAGCGAAACCTTTACAGCTGAAAGAATTGCTGAACTTCGGCAACATATTGATTTTTCTGACATTCCGGAAATTACGGATTTTACCGGTTTTAAACCGCGATACCCTGAATATTTTAAACCGAAAAGAGAGCAAGTTTCAATTAGGCTCAGCAAATATCTTGTTGACCATTTCAGATCAATGGGTAAGGGCTGGCAGACAAAAGTAAATGATTTTCTCATGGATGCAGTGAATAAAGGGTTGATATAAACTTTTGCCGCCGGCTATGACCGGTAGCGTGTGCTTCTCATTAAACCTGTTCGAAAACGCAATTATCGAACAGGTCTATTTTTTACCGGTAAACCTTTCGTACAGCTTAAATAATTCGGCGACACACTCGCTTTCGGTCATGTTGACGGGAAAACCGTACGCTTGCATGACGGCACGGTCGTTTGCGCGGTGCGCTTCAAGCAGGTCGAAGAAAAGATACATTGTTTCACCGTAGAGGTCTGCAAGAGAGCTTTCGGGATATTTTGACCGTGCATCCAATATTGCCTGTGCCGTTTGCTCTATTTTTTGTCTTTGCTCATCCGTCGGATTACACCACGGAAAGTTATTGTATACGATGTCTTTTGAATAGCGGTAATCACTTTTTAAACGCCCGCACACGGCACGCATCCATGCCATGTGGACGTTTGAAGTTAGAATGCCGAAATGGTAGAGGGTAGCATCGGGGATTGTTTGAATCTGATTTGTTGGAATTACATCTCCATGTAAATACGTCATAGGAATATAGCGACGGTTTTCCGAAGAAACCATGGGCATTGCAATGTAGTTTTCAGGATTATTCGTATCTCGAAAAGTTGTTGGCGTATCTGCAAGTTTTTGAGTAGATTTGTCTTTCATTGCAAGTCTATTTGTGCGGCACAATTCAACACGTTTATAAACTTCTTTATTCGCTAGTATTTCAACAGGAGAGACTCCAACTAACCACAAAACATAACGTTTTTCATTGTGCAAGAGTTCCCTGCCGCCCATAAGTTGTTTTATCCACTTACAATCTTTGAATTTCGGATAATCCTCAAGTTCTATTTTTAAAGCATCTCCATCAAGTGGAACATTACCGTTTTTCATCAAGGGAACGTTGCAAAGTGGTTTAGATCGAGTATTTATAAAAATATTAGGAGCATCCAATAAATACCCGTTGATATTTTTTGCTTCAACGCATTGATTTTCATTTAAAAAAATAATTTTTTTCTTTTTGTTTTCAGAATAGCTAAAGCCGATTATGACACAATGGACATGAGCTTTGAGATTTGCTTCACTGTCCCAGCGGAATGTTCTATATGCAAAATCGATGTGTATGCCGAATAAATCAACAAGCGGTTTCCAGATGCTTGCAACTTGTTCCCCCTGTGTGATCGAATTGGTAGAAACAAGTGCGCAACGGATATCCGTTCCTTGAATATATTGTGAAGCTTTGTAATACCAGCAAGCAACGTAATCAATGTCTTTATATTCAAAAAACTGAGCTATTTCTTGCTGTTGCTCTTTTTCACGATAACGTCTACCCACAAACGGCGGATTTCCCATGATATAATGCAATGCACCCTTCGGCACGACGCTTTCCCAGTCGAGCCGTAACGCATTGCCTTCAACGATGTTTGTGTATGACTTAAGCGGCAAAAAGTCCAAGTTTCTCCCGAGAATGCGGGCGGTCTCGTTCATCATCTGGCTTTCTGCAATCCAAAGCGCGGTTTTTGCAACGACGGCGGCAAAGTCGTTTATTTCGATTCCGTAAAACTGCTCAATTTTAACGTGTATGGCAAAGTCCTCGCCCAAAAGGTCGAGTGCGGAACCGTGCGTTCCAAGCCTGAGTTTTATACAATTATTTTCCAGCTTACGGAGGCTTAAATAGCTTTCCGTCAAAAAATTACCGCTTCCGCAGGCGGGATCTAAAAAGGTAAGGCTGCCCAGCTTCTTTTGAAATGCAATCAGTTTTTCGTTCCGCACTTTCTCCGATTTTATTTCTTTCAGCGAGTCAAATTCTGCGTTGAGTTCATCCATAAAAAGCGGGTCGATAACTTTGTGAATATTTTCGATACTGGTGTAGTGCATTCCGCCACAGCGGCGGGTCTCCGGATTCAACGTCGATTCAAAAATGGCTCCAAAAATCGTCGGACTGATTTCACTCCAGTCGAACTCAGCCGACGCGTGCGTTACCAAAAGGTCTTTTATTGCTTCGGTAAGCGGCGGAATTGTCTTATCTTCTTGTGTGAATAGCCCGCCATTCACATACGGAAAGGCGGCAAGGTTTTCTTCAAGGTATTCGTCCCGTTCTTCCAGTTTTTGATCCAGCACTTGAAACAACGAAAGCAGTGCACGCCGCAGGTCTTTTACATCAAAGCCGTTTAGATATTCGCCAAAAATCGACTTATGCCCGAATATTCCGGCATCTTCCGCATACAGGCAGAATACTATGCGCACACACAGCATATTCAGGCTTTTTAAGGTTGCAGGACTGGGATTTTTACCATCGTGGTACTGAGCAAGCAGTGCATCGTAAATCTCACCGATGATGTCGCCGGCTTTTTTGGAAACTTCAAGCTCTTTTTTTACACGCTCGTTTCCTTGTTCCGTTATAAACGAAAGGCGGTACACTTCCTTTTCAAGGTTTGCAAGTAGAATTTCTTCAGGCTCCCCATTCGGCTGCTCCATGTCGTACACTAAAAACGATTTAAAATTACACGTAATGACCCAGCGCGGATGTTGTGAAACGGGAAGTTCCGTAATATAGCGTTTTGCTTGCTGAAAGGGCGTTAAAAATCTGTTGTCTGATTGCTTTATCGGGGCTTTTAAGTCTTTATCAATGCTTTTTTGCTCGATAAGGACTTTTGTCGAAGGAATATAGCCGTCGATAAATGAGGTATGGTCTAATTTTACTTGATCTTCAAACTCAATAAAGTTTGTAAAGTCCGTAATGCCAAAGACATTGCACAAAAGATCAAGCCAGAATTTTTGGCTTTCCCCTTTTTCGTAGCCCTTGCCTTTCCAATTCTCACTGAATTTCTTTGCCGCTTTTTGCTGTTCCGTTTGCGTCATGTTGTTTGTACCGTTTGCCCTCGTTTTATCATATTTATATGTTTGTCTATTATCACACCTGTTCAATACATCTGCTGTCAAACAGGTTTAATATAAAACATACTGACAGTGTCCGGGCGCATACACATTAAACCTGTTCGGAAACTTCCGTTTCTGAACAGGTTACTCTGAAATGAGATGTTCTAAATCGTGCTATTTGTGCGATTTAGAACTCGTTGACCTATTCGAAAACGCAGTTATCGAATAGGTCGATTATAGCATTGAAATGGGACAATTATTCATTCTTGCCCAGCGTATGACATTATTTAGCCTCGCTTGATACCCTTTTCCATCTTTCCTTAACCATTCAAGATTATCATTATCAATCTTTGTATGTATTGCTGTTTTGGGAACTTTCAAAGACCGAAAATAATACGGAAAAATAGGCGTATCAAGATTTGCAGGAATATCTGAATAGTCTATCTCACTTTCGCTCTTTGACTCCAGAACCTCCAGTTCTTTTTTTTGCTCATCCGTCAGCGGGGGAAAGTCAATAGTTTTATACATATACTGTTGCGTTTTCTTCATACTCTTTTACCTCCTGTTTATCTGCTTTTCGCGCGGAAAAAATACGCTTTAGTTCGCCCCTCTCTGTCACTGATACGGTAAGAGTACTGTAGCAGCCTTGTATATCCCGACCTATACACTTCCATCGCTCTTCTTCCAAAGAAGAATTAAGGTTATCAAACTGTGTTGTCATGCAAGGGTCATTAAAAATTCTCACCGCTGTTTCAAATGAAAGCCCATGCTTTTTTTTGTTTAGCTCGTTCTTTGCCGTGTTCCATACAAAAGCATTAAGATAGACAAAATCCTTATTCCGTCCCATATATTCAATATACATTATACATGTATATAAATCAAGTATAAAAAAAGATTTACCTAAACATACATTAAAGAGCGTTTTCTGTCTTCAAAAGTTGAGCCTGTAATATCTCTGTTTCTATCTAGTGTATAGAGCTCACCTGTTTCCGTAGATGTAATTTGTGATGTTGTACTGACAGGATGTCAGTGCTCCCAAACAGTATTGGGAACCTCTAAAAACTTCAGTTTTTAAGAGGTTTTCCTTAGATTTATTTGCGATGTTTTTTGATAAGTCATAACAGTTAAATGACTTATCAAAAAACTCGCTATCAGCTTTGCTGATAAGGCACCTCTCAGAAGATCAGGTATAGATTTTTGCAGATGCCCTGTACACAATCATGCTTTTTAGTATAATTTTCCAATGAAATTTGTTCTTGCACCTATGGCAAACCTTACGCATTCAGCATTGCGGATACTTATTCACCTATTCGCTGATCCTGATGAGTATTTTTCAGAAATGATACATGCCCCCTCGCTGCTTGCTGGCGGACATTTTGAGGAATGGTATCTTCGCACGGCTCCTGCACCCGAAAAATTAGTATGGCAGCTCACTTCACACAAAACAGAAGCACTCATTCAGGCAGTACCACTTGTACTAGCGCACGGCGGCATTGGGATTGATTTAAACATGGGCTGCTGTGCGCCGCCCATTGTACGATCGGGTGCAGGCTTTGCGTGGATGCTGAAACCGCTCGCAGAAACCGCCGATATGGTACACAGGGTAAAAGCTGCAATTACTACGTATGAACAGCAGCACAATAGAGGACACGCCATACGGCTCAGTGTTAAATTACGGTTGGGTCAAACTGAGGACTATCCCTTTCTCCTTAATTTTTGCCGTATGCTCATAGATAATGGCGTGGAATTAGTAACAATTCATCCGCGGTTACAGCGGCAAAGCTATGGCCGCCCTGCTTTGCATGAATACACTGCCCGTTTAGCGCAAGACAGTGCTATTCCCGTATACGGAAATGGCGATGTCGATTCGTATAAAAAATGGGAGATATTACAAAGCCGGTATCCATGCAGCGGTTGGATGATAGGTCGTGCCGCAGTACAAAAACCATGGATATTTTACCAACTGCGCACCCATGCACATCCGGTGCAAAAAGAACCGGTGCCAAATCCTGCTGCAGTGGAGGATATGTGTGCGTATACGCAAGAGTTTCCACTCATCACGCCGGATCATACCATAGACATGCTCAATACTGCATACGTATTTTTGAAATTGCTCGAAACTGAACAGCCTCCTGCGTTCCACCGCACACGAGCGCAGCGTTTTTTTCACTTTTTTTCAGAAAACTTTTCTTTTGCACACTATTGTAAAACCAAGCTGCTGCATGCCGAAAATTTTACAGCGATACAAGAAATCTTACAAACATATTTTACCGAAGTACCTGACGATCGGTTTATCCCGCTCATACCGGAATAGCGCACCTAATACGGGGAACCTCTAAAAACTTCAGTTTTTTAGAGGTTCCCCTTAGATTTATTTGCGACGTATTTTTTATAAATTATAACAGTATAAGAATTTAT
>JBQMYN010000097.1:0-7831 GCA_052173475.1 Treponema sp. | reverse complement strand
GATGAACAAGCACGGACGATTAAGGAGTGGGCGGCAGCCGCTGGATAATGGGGAGTTAATTCAATAGGTCTGTTTGGCAACTTACGTTTGGGACAACCCTATTTGCTTTTCATAGGAGTTTTAATGAAAAATATATTTTTTACGATTTTATCTGCCGTTTGTATCGTAGGACTTGCAGCCGAACCTGCGAAAAACTTTAATGGGGACAATATCCCGCTCAAAAAGGTAACACTATATTCGTCAGGCGTTGCCCATTATGTGCATGAAGGAACGGTATCTGGTTCGGGAGATATAGAACTACTATTTTCCCCTGCTCAAATTAACGATGTTCTGAAGTCGCTTGTCGTAATGGATCCGTGCGCAAAAGACTTAGCAGTCAATTATCAGTCGGAGGACACGCTGCGAAAAACGTTAGAAAGTCTAAAAATAGATATTTCTACCGCATCAACGCTGTACGATATTTTAAAAGCGCAAAAAGGTGCTGAAGTTGATCTGTTTACACCCCATCAAATTACCGGAAAAATTTTGAGCGTAGATAAAAACAGCATAAAAGAGACAGATTCCTTTTTTATTTCGCTTGCCGCAAAAGACGGCATCCACCTTATTAGTTTCTCTGATATTCAGTCTTTCAAATTTACCGATGAAAAACGGAATGAAGCTCTGCACACGGCTTTAGAACTCATCCTTGACGCTTCGGCAAAAAGCCGTAAAAAGCTAACCATTAAAATAGACGCACAAGACGAACGGAAAATCGGGCTTTCCTACGTTATGGAAGCACCGGTATGGAAAGCGAGCTACCGGCTTGATATGGGTACCGATAGAGCGGCTTTTCAGGCATGGGCAATTATCGACAATTCAACCGACCTCGATTGGAAAGATATTCGGCTTACCTTAACAACGGGAAAACCCGTCGGATTTACGCAAAACCTTTATGCCCCCTATTACACGTATCGCCCCGAAGTTCCGCTCGCGATTGCACAAGCCGCCGAAGCGGAAACATTCGATTCATCCAATACGGATGTTCAATACAGGAGTGTTTCGTCTATGCCGCTTGCAGCAAGTCAGGTTCCAATGATGGAAAAAAGGGCGTATAAATATGTTGAAGAAAAATATGATAGTGCCAATGAAAAAAATGCTTCCGCCTATTTTGAAAATCAAACCGAATCCGGCAACGCGGGGGAAATGTTTGCTTTTACGCCGTCAAAACCAGTTACGCTTGGGCGGCAGGAAAGCACGATGCTCCCGCTCACACGAGCCTATCTCCCCGCAGAAAAGTATTCCGTGTTTTCTTTCATTCCATATAATCAGAATATTAATCCTAAATTCTGCATCAGCATCGAAAATACATCAGAGCTAAAACTTCCTGCAGGTCCAATTACCGTTTTTGACAGCGGTGAATATGCCGGCGATGCTCTTTTGGAGTTTTTACCCGAAGCTGAAAAGCGCCTCATTGCATACGGGGACGATATTGAAGTAACCGGTTCACGGAGCGAAGCGTCCTCTCGTACCATCGAAACCGTAAAAATGACTGATGGGATTATGACAACTTCGTACCGGCATATCGAAAGTGCAATATATGTGATAACAAACGCCGATAAAAAAGAGCGAACTGTCATTATTGAACATCCCAAAAAAGCGGGGTTTGAACTTACGGCACCACAAGCCCCGTCGGAAGCAACCGCAAACA
This sequence comes from Treponema sp., assembly GCA_052173475.1. Classification (GTDB taxonomy): domain Bacteria; phylum Spirochaetota; class Spirochaetia; order Treponematales; family Treponemataceae; genus Treponema. The sequence goes on along the minus strand of JBQMYN010000097.1, from coordinate 6,144 downwards.
AGTATCGGTTTAAATGCAAGGCTGCCGGTAACGCCGAAACTAAATTAAAAGTAGAAGAAGCTCGAATCTATCAATCAAATCAAAAGGTATTTGATATGAATACAAACACCTTTATTTCTTACACTGCCAATTCCGAAATGCCCCAAAATATACGGAAAGCATTTGAGTCGATTATTGAGGAGAAAGAAAAGGTTACAGCAAAAGAGAAAGTGCTCAAGACCTTGCAGAATCGTCAAACTGAAATTGCAAACGAGCAGAATAGAGTCCGCCAAAACCTTGAAGCGGTAGGTTCCGAAAGTCAGCAAGGTAGAGCATTCTTAACCAAGCTGCTCAACCTCGAAACCGAACTGGACAATCTAAGAACTGATATTGACGCTGCAATAGAACAGGTAAACAAAATACAGCAAGATTTTATCACATTTGTAAAAAGCATTACGATAGAATAGACGGAGATGCCCCGCTGATAATCTTTCAATTTTTGGTCAGCCCTATCTAATAATCAATCTTAAAAACAGTATAACACAAATATCATATTGCTTTTTCGCTAGAGGTATGCTAAAATAATTACGTTATATAATGTAGGAGAGATTATCTATGACCTTACGTACCAAGTTGACCCTATTTACTGTTACAGCGGTAATTATATCCGTTACTATTGCTCTGGGCTTTTCTATATTTTCAGTACGCAAACACTTTGAATCGCAATTTTACAAGAGTACCGATGGTATTCTTAATTCTGCAAGTATTGATTTACAGTCTGATTTATTATTCGGCTATTCACGATCTGAATCATGGGCGCATAATCCTATGGTTATTGACTGGCTTAATGATGGTGCTCCCGATAATGACGATAAGGAAGCAATTATGAAACGGTTGAAAGAATTTGCAGCTGAAGAACATATTATTGCATCGTGGGTTTCCTCAGTAGACACGCAGGATTATTATATTACGGATGCTCAGCACAATATTCAATATTCGCGCCTAAAGGAGAATGAACCCTCTGATGCATGGTTTTTTAAAACAATCAAATTAAAAGATAAAATTACGTTCAATATTAACAAGAGTAAAGAAACAGGAATAACTGCCTTATGGATTAATGCGCATGTTCATAATGTAAATAACCGCCTGCTTGGTGTTGTAGGCGTTGGACTAAATCTGGAAGCCTCCGTTGCACAATTAAAAAGTGTTGTCCCATCTGAAAATTCAATTTTACTGCTTACCGATATTGCCGGTAATGTTATTATTGCATCCAATGATGAAACTTTTGGTAAATCATTACATGATTATTTACCTGCGAATCCATCTTCAGTGCAGGGCTTCCCGCAGATTAAAACATGGAGAGATTCAAACCATGGTCGTATGCTCTACTCTGAAAAGAGCGTTGGACAGCTTCCATATAAAATGGTTATTATTGCTCCAATCCGTGATTTTTTACCAGGTACTTTTGCAATAGCAAAAGTGTCAATTATGACAACTGTCGTTATTATTTTGCTGGCTTCTTTCCTATCCTCGCTTGGAATGAAGAAAATTTCACAACGCATAGCAAAAATGGAACAGGCATTTAGTATGTTTGCTGCCGGAGACTTTACAATGCGGCTTCCTGAAGCTAAGGATGAGTTTGGGAGAATTGCATTGTATTTGAATCAAACCTTTGAATCCATCGGTAATTCACTGAGAACAGTGCGCAGCGAATCGGAAAAAATGCAGGTGGTAGGGGAAACGCTTGCTGATGATATGACAAATGCAGCGCAGCAAGTAACCCAAATGACAACTACGCTGAATCGTATTAATGAAAAAACTGCCATACAGGGTAAAAGTGTTGATGGGACAGCCCAATCCGTTGATGAGATTATTAAAACGGTTAAACAGCTTAATTCCAGTATTGAAATTCAGGCTGAAAGTGTCGGTCGGTCGTCTGCTTCAATTGAAGAAATGGTTGCAAATATTGCTTCAATTACGCAAACATTGGAACGGACAAATAATGCAATTAAAGATTTAGCTGCTGCTACGGCTGATGGTAGAGACACTCTAGTAACCTCGAATGCAATTACACAAAAAATAACCGAAGAATCGGGCGGTTTACTTGAGGCTTCTAACGTTATTCAGCATATTGCGAGCCAGACCAATTTGCTTGCTATGAATGCTGCAATTGAAGCTGCTCATGCGGGGGAAGCGGGAAAGGGATTTGCCGTTGTTGCCGATGAGATTCGTAAACTTGCTGAAGAATCTAGTTTACAAGGGAAAACCATTACATCAACCTTAAAAGTATTAAGCGGAGAAATAGAACGCCTTTCAGATTCTTCAAAAACTGCCGGCGAAAAATTCAATACTATTTTTACCCTATCGGATCAAGTTAAGAATATGAGCAACACGCTTATGGAAGCTATGCGCGAGCAGAAAATCGGCAGTGAAGAAGTCCTCACCGCAATCAGAACAATTAGTGAAGTTACGGTAGAAGTTCAAGCAGGTTCGGGCGAAATGTTAAAAGGCGGTACTGCAATAACAGCTGAAATGCGTAAACTTGATGATTTAACCGGCACCATTACCAATAGCATTAATGAAATGACAGAAGGGGCGAACCGCATGAATGATGCTATTCAAGAAGTAAATAAGATTACTCAACAAAACAAGCAAAGTATTTTCAGACTTGTCAGTGATGTAGCAAAATTTAGGGTATAAGTACTTATTGGCATGAGAAAATGATATGAATGGCAGAAAGTATTTCTTAGTAGTACTAATGATCGTATGCACCAGCTGTATTCTGCCTGTTCATAAAGATTCGGTTGTTACGCTTACTATTATTAACAAGACCGCAGAAACTATTTGCGTTAATACGGGTATTTATACGTCAATTTTATCCGACGGTATTAGGAAAATTGCTGCATTTAAAACAGAAACAATTACGGTAAAAAAAGAAACAGCCGTTTCTGTATATAGCGATACAACCGGCATGTTGTACGGTGTAAAAATGTTCCGTCAATCAGGTGAAATATGGATAATCACGTAGATATTCTTGGTTAGTGGGATGGGGTAAAAATACAGAAAAGTAATTTTTAGTTTCAAAACTATAGGGTATCTGCAAAAACTCAGGTATAGATTTTTAGAGGTTTTCCTATAATTACAAATTTCTTCACGCTTATGAAGTTACCCTGAAAGTTGCCAGTTGTATCTTTTTTTATTTGACTTTGTTTATACGATTATATTATAATACTACAGAAAGCCTCTGAAAACTTCCGTTTTTAGAGGCTTTTCTGAGATTTACTTGCGACGTTCTAATGTAAGTCATTATAAAATAAAGACTTACATTAGAACCCGTTATCAGCTTTGCCGATGGAGCATCTCGAAAAGCTGACCGAGTTTTTTGCAGATGCCCGAGACAGCCTAAAAAGTTAAAATTTTTTTTTCCAAAGGAATGGTTATGAAAACATTTCGCTCTTTTTCTTTTTTCCTTGTAGCAGCGTTAGCAAGTGTATTTGTTTTGACAACGTGTAAAGATGCGGTCGGTCTGGGCGGCGCGGTAGATATTAATCCGCCGGTTATCCGCTCGGAAAGTATCTACCCGCCAGTGAATGCCGTTGTACGCGATTCCTTCCTTTTGTCGGTGGTTGTTGAAGATGACCGGAAAGTAGAAACCGTCTCTGCCCTGCTTACCAACATAGAACAAGGCGGCAGCTACAGCCATCAATTTTTTCTTGAACAGCACAATAACCGTTGGGAAACCTATATAGACCGCTCAAAAACGCAGTCTAAATACAAGCCGGTTGATGGGCGTTATATCATACGCATTATCGCAAAAGATACTTCCGGTAAAGAAGTTGAGTTAGAAAGCAGATTAGTCATTGATAACACCCCGCCCCTTTTAGTATTGCAGCGTCCCAGCACAGCAATAACCGGCGCACCGGAAGCGGGAACTGCTGATATTTTCGGCGATAGCTTTTTTCTGGCAGGACAAGTCTACGACTCTTGTCCGGTAGAATCCCTATCGCTTACCGCTGCAGCAAATGGCGGAGAGCCGAAAACACATACCTTAAAGAATATTCCGCAAACAATTCGCATGACCATTGATTCATTTGCTGCTTCCGCACAAAAAGCGGGATTTTATCGCGCCATATACGGCACGGATCAAGGGGCAGGCAATAAAGTATTTTCATACAGCATAAAAGTAACCGATAGCGCACGGCTGTATCAAGATACCCAAAACCCCGCAGGGAGCGGAGAAGGCAATAGTACTGAAACCTATTATTTATACGAAGATTTATATAAAGACGTATTGAGTACGTATAAGATAGATAAAGTCTATGAGATGACCCGCTCCCCGTCGCATTCTGACGGGCGGATAGTAGATTCCGGCATCGCAAGCGAGACCGTCAAACAGGTCTTAGAGACGCTGAAAGCGAAAGCCATTACGAAAGGCGGAGAAAAAAAGGGCGTATTCACCCTTAATCCGTCCATTAACCCCAAATACGGCATTGAAGGCCATTCGCCGAAAACCATACCTGAAAGCGGGCTGCCCTCAGACCTCTTCCCTGAAATATATGAAGATTCAACAATAAATGTAAAACTGTCGCCGAATTTTGATGATGATCCGCTTAACGATGCGAATACATACGAATGTTATATTATTGATTTGCAAGCGTACAAAACAGCCTACGGCTCATACACGCTGGATGTCAATGATGACGGAATGCTCTATACTGACAGTACAAAAACCCAGCTGAAAGCCGGCATTACGAAAGTTACGCCGGAAAAAATCAGTAAATCGGGCAGCAGCCATATTATCAGCATAAAACTGTCGCACTTGAGCTATCTGAAAAATTACATCCTACAGGTACGGGGAAGCGACCAAAAAGATAGCGAACATACCCTGATTGCCGATCCTAAAGAATCAGGCGGCAGTGTGTATGGTTTTAAGGTGATAAAGAATGGGAAAATCCCCGAAGTGAGCGTACAGAAAATAAATGACCGTGAGGCTGATAACGGACGGTTTTATGTAAAAAAAGGAGCCGGCATTACATTCCCCGTAACAATACAAAGCTCTGCTCGGGGTAAGGTCTCGTATAAGCTTACGGCAGGTACGCAGGAAAAGGCACGGGGAGAAATGGACTATCCGCTTACGGGCGGGGGAGCTATTCAGTTCACGATTGGGCATGATACCTTTCACCAAGACAAAAGTATGCCGTACACCTTGTCAGTAAAAGCGGAAGACGGGGAAGGAAAGGGAACCTCGCTGACTGAAGTATGCCAAATATATTATGATGTGGAAGGACCGGTGATTACCGCAAATGCGCCGAGCTTGGTAAGCACGATGCCGGAGATTTCCGGCGATATTTACGATGCCGGTGCCGGGGTTGCCTTTAGCAGTATGCAGGCGACCTACCAATATGAATCGGAAGCAGCGCAGTCGCTCACATTTGCACAGGCTGCAACTGCGGACAATAACAACTGGAAACTCGCTGCTATTCCAACGCCAAAAGAGGGAACCTATACCATCGTTTTAACGGCAAAAGATACACTTGAGCAGCAGGGCAAGGAAACAAGGCTCCGTTTTATCTACGATACAGAGCAACCCCGCATTCAAGAAGTAAACGGGGTACAAATTGATGTATTGCGGAAAGGGCAAAAGCTGGGAGTAACCGCTGCAACAGTACAGCTTACCGGCACGATTGTAGAAAAGAACAAGATACGGACGCTTAAAATCGGGAAAAAAGGCGGGGCGCAGGAAACTGTACCAGCGGTCTTAGTTGCAGGTAGCACTGATACTTATAGCTTTACAAAAGCATTCGATGGTATACAGGACGGGGATTGTACATTCGTTATTGAGGTAGAAGATGCGGCAGGGAAAACCGATACTGCTGAAATTACCGCCGTAGTAGACACTGCCCCGCCGCAATTTACAAAGATGAAAATAGGCGTGCACGAATTTAAGGCTGACGCAAATCCCAATCCGTTTAGCAAATCTGATTCACAAGCGATAACCCGCACGCCGACTGTGCCGCTTTCCGGAGAGTTTGAAGATAAGGGGCAGGGCGTTAAAGAGCTGATTGTAGAATGGATGGAAAACAACGAGCAAAAACGCGAGGTGTTTACTGCCGTACCGATAGCAGGACAGCCTGCACACTACAAGGCAGAGGGAGCTATTACGCT
>JBQMYN010000096.1:0-7899 GCA_052173475.1 Treponema sp. | reverse complement strand
ATCAATCATTTCCTTACAGAAAAAGCCGATAGGCTTTCAGTTTTTAGACAGCCCCATACCTTAGATTCCTATAGGTTTATAGGAAGAGCAACATATACAGATGCTTTTGCAGCATACTGGCTAAGCAGTTGTATATGTATATTTCGCCGGTCTGTTCGGAAACTTCAGTTTCGGAACAGACGGAATATATCTAATATATACATATAATTTGATTTTTGTAAAGAGACGCAGCAAGCATTACGGGATTTAGGATTGGGACATCCCCTGTTCTACTTTCCAATCCTGTATTGTCCGCGTTGCTTCGTCAAAAGAGCTGCCGATCAGTATAATCTTCTTCCCATCCATAAGATACTTCTTTGCATAGTTTTTCTCTTGTATCTGTTTGATTGCCTCTTCTGCACTGCCGTTGCTGCTCAGCTTAAACTCAAAAATGTAGATTGTGTCTGTTGTCCAAACTACGCAATCAGCTCGTCCCGTTGAACAATACACCTCTGTCTGCACAAACTGTCCTATCAGTGCAAAGACAAGGTATACCGCTGCTTGGTAGTTCTGCTCCCGCAGTTTGAGGTTTTCTTCAGTAAGATTATCATACGGAATGCCTGCAATAAGCGACTGCATCCGCTCCATAAAGCTATCAACCTTCCCTTCACGGATGTCTTGAAGAAATCGTACAACATAGCTCCCTGTTTGACCAGCCGGTAAACTGGAATATGCCGGCAGCAGATTCTCTAAAAAGCCGTACCGTACCTCATCATTGGGAAACCCAAGCCGATACAGTCTCACATCGCTGATATACGCTTTAATCGTTAAATACCCTGATTGAAACAAAATGGGTAAAGCATTTTCTGTTACTGCACGATACGTTTCCAACCCCGACTCGGTAAGTTCAACATTGCCGTCTAAGTCTGGGATAAAATAATGTGCTTCTTTCAGGTAATTGACCAAAAAGGTCGGGGTGCCGGTAGAGAACCAGTAGCTTTTGATTTCTTTTTTAACTAAGGCACTCAAAACACTGTACGGATTATACATTCCCTCTCCTGCGGGGTGGAATAGATAACCGTCATACCATCGTTTGAGTTCTGCAAGTGCTTGCGGATAGTCAAGTTTTTGCCGTGTTGCGAGTACTTGTATTTCGTTCTGGAAGTTCGCTTCTAATTCGTTTTGACTGATACCACAAATACCTGCATAGTCTTCTTCCATTGATATATCCCGGAGATTATTCAAATCGCTGAAAATACTGATTTTGCTGAATTTCGTAACACCGGTTAAAAAAGCAAAGCGGATATATTGGTCGCACGTTTTAATCACCGAGTAAAAGGCTTTGAGTGTATTGCAGTATTGTTCATTCAGCTCTTTATTTACGCCCATAGTTTGCAAGAGCGGTTTATCGTATTCATCTACGAGGATAACTACTTGCTTGCCGGTTTTTTGATATATTTGTTCAATAGCTACTTCGAAACGCTGTGCCAAATCCCCCGTTACTGGGGAAATACCATATTTTTTTTCAAATGGGCATAAAAAAAGTTCAATACGGCTTATTAAACTTCCAATTGTGTCATACTGCCCTGTATTGAAATCAAAATACAGTACCGGATATTCCTGCCACGCAGTTCTGTTTTCTTGTACAGCTTGCTCTTCTTCAGCGTTTTCAAGATAGAGCCCTTTGAATAGTTCTTTTTGACCAAGAAAGTACGCCGCTAATGTCGAAAGAAACAGGCTCTTCCCAAACCTCCGCGGACGGCTCAAGAAATATGGATTAGAGAATTGGGCAAGATTCCAGACAAATGCTGTTTTATCAATATAGAGATACCCAGCCCTGCATAGCTTTTCAAAACTCTGTATGCCGATCGGCAGTTTCCGTAAGATAGTCATGTCGATAGTATAACACTATTATTGCTGTTCTGCAATTTGTATCGGTGTTCAAATCAACAGACCTGACGTGGCTTGTGGGCATTGCTCACTATTTGGCATTGTATAGGGCATCCGTCATGATGCGGGATTTATCTATCAGAGCTGTTCTACTTTCCAATCCTGTATTGTCCGCGTTGCTTCGTCAAAAGAGCTGCCGATCAGTATAATCTTCTTCCCATCCATAAGATACTTCTTTGCATAGTTTTTCTCTTGTATCTGTTTGATTGCCTCTTCTGCACTGCCGTTGCTGCTCAGCTTAAACTCAAAAATGTAGATTGTGTCTGTTGTCCAAACTACGCAATCAGCTCGTCCCGTTGAACAATACACCTCTGTCTGCACAAACTGTCCTATCAGTGCAAAGACAAGGTATACCGCTGCTTGGTAGTTCTGCTCCCGCAGTTTGAGGTTTTCTTCAGTAAGATTATCATACGGAATGCCTGCAATAAGCGACTGCATCCGCTCCATAAAGCTATCAACCTTCCCTTCACGGATGTCTTGAAGAAATCGTACAACATAGCTCCCTGTTTGACCAGCCGGTAAACTGGAATATGCCGGCAGCAGATTCTCTAAAAAGCCGTACCGTACCTCATCATTGGGAAACCCAAGCCGATACAGTCTCACATCGCTGATATACGCTTTAATCGTTAAATACCCTGATTGAAACAAAATGGGTAAAGCATTTTCTGTTACTGCACGATACGTTTCCAACCCCGACTCGGTAAGTTCAACATTGCCGTCTAAGTCTGGGATAAAATAATGTGCTTCTTTCAGGTAATTGACCAAAAAGGTCGGGGTGCCGGTAGAGAACCAGTAGCTTTTGATTTCTTTTTTAACTAAGGCACTCAAAACACTGTACGGATTATACATTCCCTCTCCTGCGGGGTGGAATAGATAACCGTCATACCATCGTTTGAGTTCTGCAAGTGCTTGCGGATAGTCAAGTTTTTGCCGTGTTGCGAGTACTTGTATTTCGTTCTGGAAGTTCGCTTCTAATTCGTTTTGACTGATACCACAAATACCTGCATAGTCTTCTTCCATTGATATATCCCGGAGATTATTCAAATCGCTGAAAATACTGATTTTGCTGAATTTCGTAACACCGGTTAAAAAAGCAAAGCGGATATATTGGTCGCACGTTTTAATCACCGAGTAAAAGGCTTTGAGTGTATTGCAGTATTGTTCATTCAGCTCTTTATTTACGCCCATAGTTTGCAAGAGCGGTTTATCGTATTCATCTACGAGGATAACTACTTGCTTGCCGGTTTTTTGATATATTTGTTCAATAGCTACTTCGAAACGCTGTGCCAAATCCCCCGTTACTGGGGAAATACCATATTTTTTTTCAAATGGGCATAAAAAAAGTTCAATACGGCTTATTAAACTTCCAATTGTGTCATACTGCCCTGTATTGAAATCAAAATACAGTACCGGATATTCCTGCCACGCAGTTCTGTTTTCTTGTACAGCTTGCTCTTCTTCAGCGTTTTCAAGATAGAGCCCTTTGAATAGTTCTTTTTGACCAAGAAAGTACGCCGCTAATGTCGAAAGAAACAGGCTCTTCCCAAACCTCCGCGGACGGCTCAAGAAATATGGATTAGAGAATTGGGCAAGATTCCAGACAAATGCTGTTTTATCAATATAGAGATACCCTGCCCTGCACAGCTTTTCAAAACTCTGTATGCCGATCGGCAGTTTCCGTAAGATAGTCATGTCAATAGTATAACACTATTATTGCTGTTCTGCAATTTGATGTCTTTTATATAATAAGGAACCTCTAAAAACTTCTGTTTTTAGAGGTTCCTTAGATTTAGATGTGATACTGTACTGACAGGATGTCAGTGGTTTCAAACAGCAGCTATTGCTGTCGTTGCCGGCAACAGTAGCATCCGCAAATGAAAAATTTATCGGGAGTATTCTTTACTACACCTTAAACTTATCCACCTTTTCGGACAGATTTTCAATACAACTTTCATTTTGTATGGTACTATCGCTTATTTCCTGCATAGCGGTACTCATTGCGCCTGCTTCGTGATTAATTTTGCCCATACTACCGGTTATTTCTTTTGTTAAATCGTCCAATATCTGCATTTCGCGTGAAACCCGTTTACCGCCGGCAAGCATTTCAGCAGCCCCTTCTCGCACCTCATGTGTTGCCGCACTGATTTTCTGCATTGTAGTAAGAATTTCTTTGCTGCCGTTTGCTTGCTCATCCATGGTGCCGGTTAAAACAGTACTCATTTGTTTTACTTGTTCCGACAAAGTAAATATCACATTAAACTTATCTTCAACCGTTTTAGAAGAACTTGAAAGCGTTTCTATTTCAGTACTCAAATTCTTCAAAGTAGCGGTAATTGTTTTTCCCTGCACACTGGATTCTTCTGCAAGTTTACGGATTTCGTCAGCAACAACAGCAAAACCTTTGCCCGCCTCTCCTGCATGAGCGGCTTCGATAGCCGCATTCATTGCCAATAAGTTTGTCTGGCTTGCAATATGTAAAATAACACTCGAGGCTTCCAAAAGTGCTCCCGATTCTTCACTAATTTTCTGCGTTACCGTATTGGAAGTAATAATTGTTTCTTTACCGTCTGCAGTAGCTGAAGCAAGTGCTTTTATTGCATCGTCGGTTTTATCAAGCGTTTTCCCTATTGAGGCAATATTGCCTATCATTTGCTCAATAGATAATGAAGACTGAGCAATGTTTCCCGCCTGTGTTTCTATACTCGTATTAACCCGTTCAATGGCTCCAATAATATCCGCTACAGTTAATGAGGTTTGTTCAACACTGGAAGATTGCTGGAGTGTCCGCTGTTTTACTCTATCAATTGTACTGCGTATTTGTGTTATTGCCGATGCTGTCTTGGTAACATTTTCAGAAAGAACCCGCCCTGTTTCCCGCATATCATCTGTTCCGTTTTTAAATGCACGAAATGAATTTCGCATAGCAGCAATGGTTTTATTTAAATAGCCGGCAATAATGCCCAATTCATCATTCTTAGATTCTATCGAAATAGTAAAATCTCCTGCTGCAAGCATTTCAAATGATTTCTGCATTCCGGTTATCCGTGCCGTTACTTTGTTTATTCCCCATGTAATAATCCCCATGCTAAGCAGTAAAATAAATACAGTAAGAAGAATTGTACGCCGTGCTGCCGATAAAATACTTGGTACAAAATCTTTAAGCGGTGTAATCAGCACAATTTTATAGGGGAGATTGCTGACATTCCGTTCAGTATAAATCATTTTACCCCAATGGCTGTCCTGCCACATTTTAATATGTTCAAAACCGCTCACCGGACGGGCATCGTTAGGTACATACTTACTTACATGAGTATTAAAGCCGTCGTCAGTAGAGGAAATAACACTATACCCGTTTAAATCAGTAAACAATAATATTGAATTTGCAGACGGTACAACGCTTCTCATTTTTTGCACTGCTGCATCCAAATTTAACCCGCAGCCGACAATACCTAGTACCTGCTGTTTAGAATTACGCACTTGTACATTTATCCAAAGACCGGTTACCCCTGTTTCTTTACTCAAGTTGATATTAAAGGTAATTTCTTCTTTTAATGACTGTGTATGGTAAAACCAATCATCAATAGGATCGTTTTTACTCAGCTGACGAACTGTTATATTTTTGTTTACATCAGTTGTGTAATATTTATCTGTCGCAACGCTTGCTACCCAAGACATAATAACATTCTTTTCCAACCCGAGTTCCGCCAGACGGTTCATTACTGCCTCTTTTTGCTCATTTTCAGGCTCCCCCGCATTCAGCCACTCCATCACGAGAGTATTCCTTCCCCATGCTTCTGCCCGTGAATAGCCAAATAATAGATCCGACTGAATATCAATTACTCCATTTGCAAGAATATCATTTGTGCGCTGAAAAAATTGCTCCTCATTGATTTTCTGCATCGAAATCAGTGCGGTTGTCAATGCAAGTGTTGTAGAACTTGCGACAAGGGTAATTACTACCAGCGTTAATTTTAAACGTAACGACATAGTTATCCTCCCTGAATAAACCAACGTTATCAAACAGGTCTATACCGTTAGTATACCATACTAAATATGGCAACGCAAACCATAAAATCAGAAAAAAAATTTATACGGGGTTTATACCTAATGGCGGCACATAAAATGACATCATCCAAAATAGCCGGTTAATACATCTTTGATAAAATTATACCGTCTGGCATAAGAGTTTTGCACAGAGATTTTGTATTTACTATCCCATAGCCTGTAATCATTGCAAAAACATCTACTGCACAATAGGCAGAGGTTTCTAAAAACCATGCTATATAATAATTCAATGAAAAACGCTCACACGCCTCTAGAATTCCACCATGCCCTAGTACATGCAAAACAACAACCATATACATTGCAAGAATTCTAAGTAAATCTATTCCATAATTTCTTATATTTTTAACAGATGAATGTTGCATGATTCTCCCCATAAGTCTTTTTGGGGTACGAAAATGCTATACTCTTTTAATTTTTCCAGCCCGCAGGGCTGTGGGCATAACTTGCGTTTTAAACGATGGCAATGCTTGACCTTGACATCTGCTTTGAAAACCATGTTATGCTTTGTTTTGGCTTTCGAGTTTTGCTTTTTCTTCTTCAAACCAAGTATTATAATTATCAAATACAGAAATATCATCAGTTGTTTGATTCTCATATTTATAGTCTGCATTGAATTTTTTAGTCTTTGGCTCATATACAAGCTTCATAAGTTTTGGTATTGGTTTATTATATTTTTCACAAAGGTTCTGTATTTTCTGAATGTCTTCATTTAAGATATCCAATACTTGCCCCTGACAATCTTTAGATACATCAAAGTCTGCTGACAAGCCAGCATTATTAAGTTTACTACACTTATATAAATTCAAATTAATGCAATAGAAGTGATGAGCAAGAATCATTCCTTCATTAGCTGCATAAATAAAAATCTTATCCGCAAGTCCTTGCGAGTACTCATTACAGATATCTACCATATCTGCCTGTAATTCTGTAAATTCTTCTTCAAACATTTTAGCCTCCTAATTATATATAGTTGGAACTCTGACCAAATTTCCCTCGATACAGTATTCTATTTTAAACGCCGTTGGACGGACATTTTTTCCATCATAGGATTTTCAGAACTACATCATCTGCACCTTTTAGGATTGCCTTGCATCCGGCTTTTATCACATCGCCTGTATAGGTGAGCAAGAGTGTTACCCAAATCATTATCTCATCAACTCGTTTTTCTATGACAAGTTTTTTGAGGCAGGCGGCTATGTCACGGGCATCGCAGACCTGACCGACTCCTGGAATGAAATTTATTCCCATGTCTATAAGTATCTGAGTTCCTGTCGGGTTTTCGTTGAATTCGCCCTGCAACACTCCCCATAAGATATTCCAGAAAGTTTTCTCACTTTTTATCTTTTTCGGCAGTGTTTTCGGCTTCTCATCCTCAATTTTCGTCTGTACTTTCAGATGATACAGTTCTGAAATTTGCTGGCTGAGCAAAAACAGATTGTTTATGCCGTCATCATCTATGCTGCTGAGGCTGTCGCAGCTTCGCACGGCTTCCACGGACTCAATGAAATCATCTGACTTGCTGAGAAGTGCAAGGGCTTCTTCGGAATAGTTTTTGAAGTAGGTTTTGTAATCTTCCTTAAGGTTACGCATGACAGAGTAGAATCCTGTCATCGTATCGGAGATGAGTTTTATTTTGCTTTTCCTGTCGTTAGTTTTACGGCTCATAGTCGCTACTCAAAACCATCCTTGTAACTATCTGTCAAGTTGTTTATAAATTTCCCGTGTAAGTGACTTGGAATATTCTATTTGTTTCCCAAAGTTTTGTTTGAGCAATTATATACTTTTGTTATTATGAAATCAAACTTTTTGATATGCCATAATGCCGTGCCAGTGGCGTGTGCATCTAACTACCGCTTAACCTGCATTGCCGCAAAGGCAATGTCAGCGTTGAAGCGGGTGTTAGAC
>JBQMYN010000095.1:0-7941 GCA_052173475.1 Treponema sp. | reverse complement strand
GAGAAATCTAATTCTGTAAAAGAAATAGTTTTGCCATAACACCCGCTTCAACCTGCCATTGCCTTTGCGGCAATGCAGGTTAAGCGAATGTTAGGTTGACCTGCCTAAAGGCAGGCAGGTGCGGAACCGACCTATAACATTTATTTCGATCTAAAATAAATTTATGGGAGATTTCAAATGAGAAGAAAACCATTTATTGTGTTGCTAGCTTGTATGTTGGCAGCGTCAGTGACAATTGGATTTGCAAGTTGTGGAGTAAAAGAAGTAACCTGTGTACAATGTCAGGGAATCGGAAAATGTTCAAGTTGCAATGGTACAGGACAAGATTATGACAATCATACTTGTGGTACGTGCCAATTTCTATATAATCTTGTAGTACAATGCTTTATATAAAAATTAATCAAATTTATCTGAAATTACCCATTTTCAAAAATATGACCGTTTCATACTCATAGAAAGAATCTGAAATTTATGATATATTAATAGAAAATAGGAGGAATATGATGTTATACAGTAGTCTTGAAAAGAAATTACAGTTACTTCCGCAAACAGCACTTGAAGAAATTTCGTCTTATGTGGATTATATTCTCTTTAAATTTACTACATTAGAAAAAAATGCTTCATCACAAGATCAAAAAAAAGGTTTCGGCTGCTTAAAAGATATTCCTTGTAAAATGTCTCCTGATTTTGACGAACCAATTGAAGAATTTGCGGAGTATATGTAATGTATTTATTGGATACTCATGCAATAATTTGGTATGTGATAGGAAGTACTGAGCTTTCTGCAACTGTAAGAAATTTGATGGAAACAAAAAGATGCTTTTTTAGTTTTGTATCATTATGGGAAATTGCGATAAAACAAGCGAAAGGAACTCTTGATTTTGAAATTAATGTTTCTCAATTAAAAACTGTTCTAGAGAATGAAGAATTTACTTATCTTCATCCAACGGAATATGACGCGGAAAGAATAAAAAAGTTACCTGATATTCATAGCGATCCATTCGATAGACTGCTTATTGCACAAGCTATGGAAAATAATCTAACTATACTAACAAAAGATTTAAAAATTCCTTTGTATGAAGTAAAGACTATTTGGTAAAATAAATAAAACCTAACACCCGCTTCAACCTGACATTGTGGATAAGCCGCAAGTGTAGGTTAAGCGAATGTTGTACTGACAGGATGTCAGTGGTTCTGATAGTCATTACTGTATAGAGACTTAAATTAGAACTCGTTATCAGCTATGCTGATAAAGCATCTGCAAAAAATCAGTTAGCTTTTAGATGCCCCCTATATTTAATATTTATCAATTCTTTGCTAATTCTTCTATTGATAAAACTCTGTAAATAGCAGATAATAGACCTGTTCGGTAACCTTGTTGTCAAACAGGTCTAAGAAAAATATGGAGGGAGCTTCTCAAAACTTCAGTTTTTAGAGGTACCCATTGCCAGTGGAGGTATGTAGGACGATGAATAAATGGGCTGCATTTGGTTTAGGCATAGTTGCCGGTGTAACAGCGGCGGCTGTAATTAAGACTCCGGCTTTTCACAAAGTATGCGCTGCGGTTGCCGGAAAAGCATTGCTTTTAAAAGATGAAGCAGCTGCTTTTGCCGAATCGCTCAAAGAGAGTGCAGAAGATATTGCAGCGGAAGCACGGTACAATGCTGCAAATACTGCTGATGTATAGATGATGCCTGATATGTTTATCTGTAAACGATTTATAACGGCTGTATGAAAATAACTGTTATTCATGCGCTTCCGGGGAGAATGCGGGTACGCTATTTACGATATGCTTTGAGCCGCCGCCAAGCAGTGCTGGTACAAACACTTATTGCAGCGCAATCAGGGGTAACCGAAGTACGGCTAACCATTAAAACCGGTTCATTACTGATTTTTTATGATACAGCCGTTATTACCCAACAGGAAATTCTCAATCTTTTTGCAGTGCTTTCAGATACATATCTGAATGATACTGAGTTGCTTGATACAGTTGCCGATGTTCCTGTTTCAGAGAGTCTGTTTGACATCTTTTTGAAAACAGCAGCTGGTGTGCTGCTGCGATCGCTTTTGCCGGTTCCTATACGGAATGTTCTGCTGGGGTCAGCAATTATTCCGCGCATTGGTCATGCCGCTGCTTCTATTATCCACGGGAAAATCTTTAGCACGGATTTACTTGATGCAGCAGCACTTTCTACTGCCGTTATATCCGGTAATATGGAAACAGCTCGTTCCATAGCAACCCTACTCAATATGGGAGAAGCGATTGAGGAAAGTACAAAACGGCAGTCTTATGACAATCTTGCAAAAGTTCTGCTGATTTCAAAAGCTCCTGCCCATCTTCTGCACGGAAATGAAGAGCAGGATATTGATATATCTGCTCTAAAAAAAGGTGATACGATTATTGTCCGGATGGGTGAGCAAATTCCTGCTGATGGTATAGTGATAGGCGGCGAAGCTTTGGTAGATCAGGCAAGTATTACCGGAGAATCGCTTCCAGTAGAAAAAAAGATGGATAGTGCTGTTTTTGCCGGAACTATTGTGCAGGAGGGAGAACTCATTATAGCGGTGCATTCTGTAGGAACCGGTACGAAAGTTCATAAGATTATCTCTCTGATCGAAAATTCGCAAAACCTTAAAGCAGCTGCACAAAAACGTTCCGAACAGTTTGCCGAGCGTATTGTGCCGTTTAATTTTCTTCTTACGGCACTAACGTATTTTTTTACCCGAGATATACCGAAAACAATTTCAACCTTAATGATTGATTATTCCTGCGCAATGAAGCTTGCAGCACCGATTGCAGTGCTTTCTGCAATGAAAGAAGCGGCAGAAAACGGTATTTCGGTAAAAGGCGGTGTGTATCTTGAAGAAGTAGCCTGCGCCGATACCGTAATGTTTGATAAGACTGGGACACTCACCTATGCTTCGCCGGTCTTTGCGGAAGCATATCCTGTCGGCAGTATGTCAAAAGAAGAGCTTTTACTCGCAGCGGCGTGTTTGGAGGAGCATTTTCCGCATCCGCTCGGTCGTGCTGTGGTAAAAGCGGCGGAGGAACGCGGTTTGCTGCATCCTGAACGGCATACAAAGGTTGAATATATTGTTGCTCATGGAATTGCCTCTTCGCTTGATGGGAAAAGAATTTGCATTGGAAGTGCTCATTTTCTCTTTGAAGATGAACATATCCCGCTTACTGCCGAAGTGCAAAACGTACAAGCCATGCTGCGTGATTCCGGCAGCTCATTGCTGTATCTGGCGGTAAATGGGCAGGCAGAGGGCATTATTGCGATTGATGATCCTGTGCGTACCGATGCGCCGCAGGCTGTCGCACTTTTAAAAGCAGATGGAGTGCAAAAGTGTATTATGATAACCGGCGATACAGCAGGTGCTGCCCAAAAGATTGCAGCCGCCTGCGGTATAGACGAGTGTCATGCACAAGCCTTGCCGGAGGATAAGGTTCGGTATGTAGAACAAGAACGGAATGCCGGTCGGCGAGTTATTATGATCGGGGATGGTATCAATGATGCCCCAGCACTTTCTGCGGCACACGTCGGCATTGCGGTGGACGGTTGTTCTTCAATCGCGGGAGATACGGCAGATATAGTGCTGTCTGCCGATGGTTTGGCGAGTTTGGTACTGACCCGTACATTAAGCAGAAAGCTCTTCCGCAAGATTGAACGGAATAATGCAGTTATTGTCGGCGGCAACTCCTTATTGCTCGCAGCTGGTATGGCAGGACTGATTAGCCCCGCTCTTGCTGCACTTTTGCACAATAGCTTGACGGTTGCCATTAGTATTGAATCCATGCGGAAGCTGTTACCCTGATGAGTGTGCTGCTTCCAATGCTTGAGTATAAGGGAACACTATGATTAGCAGTTTTTTTCCGGGGCGGGTGCGGTTACGTGCGCCTATTTTCAAAGATCCAGAAATTGTGCAAGCGGTAAAGGAGTGCATCACTTCTGTTGCAGAGATAAAAAATGCGGTGAAAACAATAGATTGCAACTTGACGACCGGCAGCCTGCTTATTTGTTATGATCCTGTTAAGCTTACTATGGAAAAAATCCGATTGCTTGTGCCTTTTTTGCAGAAATTGCATGATGAAGCAAAACAATATACGCCAAGTGAAAAGGAGCATATACTGGGGTTAATTAAAGAACTGAGCGGCTTGCTGCATAGCCGCGAGAACTCCTAGTCTGCCGTACATACATTGCCGCAGGTTGGGTGTGCTGATAAGGCATCTTCTAAAAATTTATACCTGAGTTTTTAGAGATGCTCTGATGTAATAAACCTGTTCCAAAACGGAAGTTTCCGAACAGGTTTAATATTTGTGGTTAAAGTAGCCGATAGTAGGTGTAATATGAAAAGAATATATCCGCTCTTTCGATTTCTAATAGTTTGCGTTGCGGGGATGTGTTGTGCTGCTTCTGCATTTTCGTTTGAGATTGAACAAAGCACTGTTCCCGCTCCTGAATCTGTTGAGAATAAACCGGATCCGGCGGTACGCCTTTATGCATTGAACAAGATACCTGATTCGGTTGAGGTGCGGAAACGCATCACCAATCAATGGTTTGAAGCTCCTATTCAAACAGTAATAGCATTACCGCCGCAAATCTATACTGATTCAAAAGGGTATTCTTTTAAAGTTTCGGGGCGGTTTGCCGAGGACATGAAAGGGTACTATGTAATTTCCGTAGTACCTGAACTTACCGATTATGGTTTTCAAGGCGATTCGCTGGTTCCGCAGGGGACTTGGATGGTATACCGGAATGCAGATACCGGCGTTCCTCTTTTTATTAAAATTTATCCTCGGGAAAATTCTGCCTTATCTATTTTTTTACGTCCTGCCGCTAAAAAATCTCATGCCGGTAAATCATTTGTGGATGTAAGTTTGTATAATGCGTATGTCCGTCAAGATATTGCGATTGGGCTTGATTTTAAGCTCTTGTATTCCCTATCCTTGTCTGAGTTCTGTTTGTTGACTGATGATATTATTCCGTGGGGGCTTTTTGATCCGCCGCTTATTTATAGTGCTGTAGAATCCATGTCGGATATTGTACAAGCGCGTATGGTCAATCTGGTTTGTATTGAAGATACCTGTTTTGATGAAGACGGCAAGCCTATTTATATCAGCGATGGCAGTCCGCAACGGGAAGAAGCGATTAATGAAGCATCGAGTACTGACGATATTCGCTCTGAGATAGTAGGAGGGGTGGATTCTGCAGGATTCGTTAAGTGGGTAGTAGACGGGATGATTCGCCCTATCAGCGGAAAGGGAACGATTTTGTCATCGCTGAAACGTCCGACTGATGCGCCGCACACGCATTTTTCAAAGCCGTATTTAGAAGAGCGCAATCTTTTTTTCGGATTGGACTGGATTCGTAATTTGGCTGCGGCTGCATTAAGTTTAAATTTAGGTAAAACGGTTTATCCTCAAGATGCAGGCGTTGATGTAACGTGTTGCCCCTTTGCTTTAACAAGTGCGATGCCTCCTTTCCTCTCTGCGAATATGATTTCAATGCCGCCGTTTCTAGGATATGAAAAAAATGCCGGCTATCAAGTAGCATATTTGAATGCGCTCCTGTATTATTTAGCGATAACAGAACCGGGACATTTTTATCTTGGCTGTATTAATCGTTCTATCGGGAAGCCATCGTTGCGGGAGTATTTTAAAACGGCGGTGTTTTTTCCCTATTTTGATTCGTGGGGATGTTTTCATTTAGATGTTTTTGAAGATGGCAAGCAAGTATCGGTAGAAGAGTATATACAAAGAAATA
Organism: Treponema sp.; assembly: GCA_052173475.1. Classification (GTDB taxonomy): domain Bacteria; phylum Spirochaetota; class Spirochaetia; order Treponematales; family Treponemataceae; genus Treponema. The sequence goes on along the minus strand of JBQMYN010000095.1, from coordinate 2,173 downwards.
GCGATGCATATACGGCACTCGTAAGAATACGGGCACCCGAAATAGGGTTGTTTAATCCGTAGTGAACACGGCGCAATCGCATTAGAATTTCAAAATCTACGGTCTGTTTATGCTATCTGATACGATTGCAGCAGGTTGTTTAATAAGGCTATGGGGATGTCATTGCCAGCGGCAATGGCATCCCCTCAATACTGTTTGGAACACTGACATCTTGTCAGTACAACTGCCGCTTAACCTGCATTTGTGCCTTTGCCTCTAGCGTAAGCGTAAGGCATCAATCTAACATTGTTTCGGCGATGCCGAAACTCGCGGCTCATTACATGTACGTCCTTGTACATGTATGAGCATAACATCACATCTAAATCTCTAAGGAAACAGGTGAGCAAAGCTCACCAGCAAAAACTGTTTCGCAATCCGCTTTAGCGGATATAATCAATCATTTCCTTACAGAAAAAGCCGATAGGCTTTCAGTTTTTGGACAGCCCCATCACTTAATATCCTACACCGTTTACTTCAAAATAGCGGCGGAATGCGGCTGCTAGCTGTGCTTTTTCAGAGGGTGTACTGCACACAATATGCCCGCAATCCGGCAATACGGTATTCGACACCGCAATCCAGTAGCGGGCTGCTGCACTTTCGGTGTCATTGGTTTGTGCATTTGAAAATACCGGTGCAAGCTGAGCGGCTTGTGCTATATCTTCATTAGCTTCATACGAAAGTAATATGTTATGCACCCTATCCGCTTCTTTCCGGTTTTTTGAGGTTGTAGTACGCCCTGCCATAATAATAGTGGCCGGCATCCGGCGTTGTTTAAGTGCTGCTGGCAGGGGGATTTGGGTAGTTGTGTACTTTTCGCGGCTGTTGGTTTTTAGGTTCCTTGTTCGTGAGAATGTCATAAATACCATGCCGGTACTTTCAAATTCCATAAAAATTTCAATATCCGGATCAAGGAGACGGAACCATTCTGGATGCAGCCAGCCTTGTGTTCTCCATGAAACAAGTTTGTCTAATACCTGCCGCAGTTCAGACGGTATTCCCTGTTTAAGGTCAAAGGGCGGTTTGAAATTTTCAAAGACTGATTCGGATAAATTGATACCTTGCATTGCTGCCATACCGGATATCATCATTAAAAGCTCCGTATCATTACCTCCGGCACATACAGCCGCTATGTTGCAGTGTTTTTGCAGTTGCGTCAATGCTGTTTCAAGTTCTTCAAGCGAATCGGCAAGGGGAATATTCAGTGTCCTGTATACGGCTGTATTGTACATATTGCCGATCGGATCCGCCAATAGGGGGAATCCATATAGGGAATCTGTTTGCTCAGTAAAAAAATTATTAAGAAAGGTTGACGGTAATGAACTAAAATCTTCAGGCGTATAGGGTGTGCAGAAAGGATGCGAAGAACAAAAGGCTTTTTGATCCGGCGTAATCACAAATGCTGTGCGAGGATTTTGTTCAAGATAGCGGGCAATGGTTGATTCACTGGGAATTATCTTCCAATCAAATATTTTTTCAATTTCCGGATAATACTGCTTCAGAGTTTGTTGTACTGCGGTAATGACCGGTTGCGGTATTTCATAAAAGGCAATATCCATTTTAGGCGGTAATTGCGAGTATATGATAATTCCACTTACTCCTGTACAGAGTACACCTACTATAACCCATAAAAAAATTCTTTTCCGTAATGTCATGCGAACAGTATACCGTGCTATAAAAATTTTTTCTACTCATATTTGTAAGATACTTACATATTAGGGCATCTCTAAAAACTCGGTTAGATTTTTAAGGCTGTCAATTATTTCCTGACAGAAAAAGCAGATAGGCTTTTAGTTTTTTTTGACAGCCCTTTGTAAAAGGAACCGGACTGCACGCCCTTGACTGAGTAGGCATACCACAGTCAACAGTGAGAAACTTTTATGGAGACAGCCGTGAACATTCGGCATGAGTGGTTTCCGTGTTTGTGCAATCCGGTTGTATATTAGCCCTGCTCGGAAACCTTAGTTTCAAAACAGGGCTAGTACTTTTATGATATGTTTTTACATATATGAGGCTGTCAGTGCCTATGGCAAAAATACTTACTTTTCAGGCAGCCCCATGAGACTAAGAAACAGAGATTTATTCTTCTTTTGAAGAACCGGTTACGGTGCTTTGACCGACAACTTTATCGGAACCT
>JBQMYN010000094.1:0-8025 GCA_052173475.1 Treponema sp. | reverse complement strand
GGGGGGGGGGGTATACTATTGATAAATTAACATTTTATCAATAGAACTGTTCGATAGATTTATTTTCGATGTTTCCATAAGTTATTGATATACTAAGACTTATGAAATAGTTTCCGTAAGATTTGCTAATGGGGAATCTTCTAAATATCTATACCCTGAGTTTTTAGAGATACGCTCTATGCTATTATAGGAGTTGCAGCATGAGAAAACACTTTATTTCCATTAAAACTAAATTGCTGACACTATTTACCGCGATGGTTGTTCTGCTGATCGTTATTACTTTTTATGTAACGGGGCGGATTATCCGAATGGATGAAAAAAGTGATTTCTATGCCGGCAGTAGTGAGCAGTTAGTGCTCATAGAGAAGAATATCAGTTTATTTATTGATAGTGTTAATAATCAATTAAAGCTACTTTCAGGTTTTCCTGCTATCCGTGCGGCTGATATATCTATTCATTCATATATTGATGAAGATACTGCAATGGGTGCTGGAGATTTTACCGCAAGTGCGGCAGAGCAAGCAATAACCGGGTATTTTCACTTATTAGCGCAAACGCATCAGCAGTATAAACAAGTATTAGTAGGTACCATTTGGGGCGGTATGATTACTGCAACCGGTGAAAAACTTCCGCCGCACTATGATCCGCGTAAGCGCCCATGGTATTATAGTGCAATAGAACAACCGAATACTTTGATCATTTCTCCTGCATATCTATCTACAAGCGGGGACCTTACTATTGCATTCAGCACTCCATTTGTCTCACCGGATAATACAATACATGGCGTGGTAAGTATTGAAGTTGCGCTTAAAAAATTAATTTCTATGATTGAAGAAACCCGAATCGGAAGAACCGGTTATATAATGCTGGTTCAAAATGACGGTATAATCTTAGCAGATGCGCATGATGAATCTATGTGTGCCAAGAAAATGTCTGAAGTGTGCTATGCAGACTTTTCAAGTCTTGAAGCAATGGATCGCGGATCGCAAGAAATTACTATGCATAATAAAAAATGGCTTACACAGGTAAGAACTATGGAAGGTACCAAATGGAAAATGATCGCATTAATCGAAAAAGATGAAATTTACGAAGAATTTTACCATATACTCAAGATCAATAGTATTATTTCGTTTATTTTACTAGCCTGTTTTTTAGCTGGTAGTTCAGCACTGCTGCTGTATTTTATGAAGCCGCTTATTTCGGTTGTGTATGCATTAAAAAATATTTCACAGGGGGACGGCGATTTAAGTGTCAGCTTGCCTGTTATTGGCAATGATGAAGTCTCGATGTTATCACAGTATTTTAATGAGGTGATAAAAAAATTGCGGTATGCAATACACTCTGTGAGCAATGATACCAAGCAGATGCAAGATGTTGGTACAGCACTCGCAAGTAATATGACTGAAACAGCAAGTGCTGTCTATGAAATTAGCACTAATATTCAAAATGTGAAAAAACAAATTATAAATCAGGGCGGCTTTATTGTCGGTGTCGGCGGTTCACTAGAAACAATGCTAACGATTATTGAACAATTAGATAAAAATATTAGGCAGCAAATGGAAACTATTACCAATTCCAATAGTTCGGTTACAGGAATGGTTCAAAATATTCAGGATGTTACAAAAACTATCACTATTAATTTGCAAACGCTGCAAAATCTTGAAGCAGCTATTCATAATGGACATACTATTATTAAAGAAGCAGTAGAACTGACAAAAGCGGTTGACGAAAGCTCTAATATTTTAATTGAAACGAGTGCTGTTATTCAAAATATTGCTGCGCAAACCAATCTTCTTTCAATGAATGCCGGTATTGAAGCTGCACATGCCGGAGAAGCCGGAAAGGGGTTTGCCGTAGTAGCGGGAGAAATACGTAAACTTGCAGAAAGCTCCAGTGAACATGGTAAAAAGATTAGCGGCGTATTGAAAGATCTTAAGGGAAAAATTGAACAAGTAGCACTGTCCGCTGCTTCAATCGAGGAAAAATTTATCAGTATTTCACAATTAGTGCAGACAACGGCGGAACAAGAGCAGTGTATTATGGAAGCAATGAGACAACAGACAAGCGGCAATGAGCATATTATATCTGATATTGCAGCAATTGACACAATAACAAAAGAGGTTCAGCATATTTCAGCGGAGATGGTAAAAGGAAGTACCCTTGTTGAAGTTGAAATGAAGCGGCTTGCAGAGGTTTCGGATAGTATTGCAGCCAGTATGGAAGAAATGTATTCCGGTACTACAGAAATTAATAAGGCGATACAGGAAATAAACGGTATTAGCCAGAAAAATAAAGCAAGTACTGATAGCTTGGTGCATGAAATGAATAAATTTAAAGTTTAAAGCCGTTTATTCAGTAGGGCATCTCTAAAAATCTAACCGAGTTTTTAGAGATGCCCTTGATACTGTGGAACCTCTGCTACAGTTACCCTGCCTTATTTACGGATAGAACTCAAAATGCTATACTTAAGGTTGGAGCTGTTAAACAACTTATGCATAAAAACGCTGTACGAAAAACAATACCTATTGTATATGAAGATGTTGCACTCTGTATTGTGAATAAGCCCTACGGGATCGCTGTTCAAGGCGGGGCGGGGATTACAATGCCGTTGACAGATATTCTTTCTCGCCAGCTGAATACGCCTATATATCCGGTACACCGGCTTGATAAAGAAACCGCAGGTTTGCTGATAACGGCGAAGAATCCGGAAGCAGCAGCACAGTGCCGTCATTTATTTGCCTCGAGAGCAGTTGAAAAAGACTATCTTGCTGTTTGTTTCGGCAGCTCCCCTGAGCAGCAAGAATGCTGTATCTCTACACCAATACAAGAAAAAGGTATAAAAAAAGATGCCGTAACAGAATATCGTGTTCTGAGCAGAAATGCAGATTTTACGTTGTTTCATGTAAGGCTGCATACCGGTAGAATGCATCAAATACGCATTCACCTTGCAGGAATAGGTAATCCTATTATCGGGGATGATAAGCACGGGAATTTTGCCTTGAATAAGCAGTTGTGGAAACAAAGCCGCATACGGAAATTGCAATTATGTGCATATCGGCTTACAGTTCCACTACAGGGAATACAGCGTATTTTTACTATTCCGCTTCCTGATCATATTGAAACGGCTCTCTATACGCTGGGGCTGTCCAAAGCCTAAGGTTTTTAGAGGTGCCATGGAGTCTCTTATGAGTAGCAATGGGAAACAACAGGGGGGGAACAGATATGATTAATCAATCTCATAAGCCGATGTCGTTGAAAATAAAATTTGTCGTATTCGTATGCGGTTGTGTAGTGTTTTTATCACTATCAATTTTGATTATACTAGGTTTCCAGCTATATCATCAAAAAATGAATGAATTTAGCAGGGAAAGTCAGCAGCAATTTATTACAATTAATGAAACATTTGGGCTGTTTAGGCAAAATAGTATGAATGCTTTGAATATGCTCACAGGCTATCCGCTTGCCCGTACAGTTGATAGTTCTATTACGAACTATAGCGGCTATACTACTCCTGTTGTAGTGAAAGATGTGGAAAAAACACAGAAAGAAGCGGATTTAATAGCATTTTTTCGTCTTATGCATGAAAAATATCCAGAATTTTCTGTGGTCTATCTTGGTACTAAGTGGGGCGGTCAAATTACCTCGCGTGATATTCAGTCAGGCGGTTATGATCCGCGTACACGCCCGTGGTACCAGCAAGCAGCCGCTGCCCCCGACACGGTGGTTACTACTTCCGTTTATATTTCGAGTGATAAAAAACCTACTATTACCTTTGCACGTGCTGTAAAAGATGAAGCGGGCGGTTTTGTAGGTTGTGCCGGTATTGATGTAAGTTTAGAGTATCTAACCGGTTTTATGAGTATGCTGCATATAGGTGAAACAGGGTATGTTATGCTGGTTCAAAATGACGGAACTATTCTTGCTGATCCTAAGCATCCTGACTTGAATTTTAAGCTGCTGCGTGAGAGCGGTATTCCATCGTTTAATACTTTGGAAAGTATGCAAGATTCACTGCTACAGCTCACAATGGATGGTGTACCGTGGTATGCAAAGATGTTTCAGATAGCGGGTACAGAATGGAAAATTATTGTATTCATAGAAAAAAATGAAATTTTAGCTCCGTTTCATCGTATTTTAAAAATAATGCTTTTTATTGGTGTATGTTTATTTTTGATTGTTCTGGGTATTGGGTTCTGGTTTGCTAAAAAATTTGCGTGGTATTTTCAACGGCTTGAACATATCTTTGCAAAAATTGCCCATGGTGATTTAACTGATAGGTTGAGTTATAAAAATAATGATGAAGCAGGGCATCTTATTAAATACTTTCATCAAACGTTGGATAATATCGGTACAATGCTCAAATCATTGATCATGGAATCACAAGTAATGCAGCGTATTGGGGACACACTGGCGCATAATATGACGGAGACTGCGTCTGTGGTAAGTGAAATTAATAGCCATGTGGAGCAAGTAATGCATGAAGCGGACAGTCAGGCGGAACGTGTAAAAGAAACAACATCTGTAGTCAGTCAAATTATCAATACAATAGAAACGCTTAATGACAGTATTGAGCGGCAAACGGAAAGTGTGAGCCGATCTTCTTCTGCGATTGAAGAAATGGTAACTAATATTACCTCTATCAGTAAGGCACTTGAGCAAAATAATATTGTGATGAAAAAGCTCTGTGAAAAAACAGTAGCGGGGCGGAAAGGATCCGTCGCTATAAATGCTGCTGTCCGCCATATAGCAGAAAAATCTGATTCCCTTTTGGAAGCGAGTTTAGTTGTTCAAAATATAGCCAATCAAACCAATTTACTGGCAATGAATGCGGCAATTGAAGCTGCCCATGCGGGAGAAACAGGCAAAGGCTTTGCGGTCGTTGCTGATGAAATTAGGAAGCTGGCAGAAGAATCAAATGAGCAAGGAAAGCAAATCGGTGTTGTATTAAAAGAATCTGCTGACCGGATTAGGGAATTGCTGGTTACCGGTGAAAGTGCTGAAGTGATTTTTGACGAGGTACAGGTACTGGTAAATGAGGCATCCTCTAAAGAAGACTATATTACAACGGCAATGCGGGAACAAGCGGAAGGGAGCCGCGAAGTATTATCCGCAATCGCAAATATCAATACAATCACAAGTGAAGTGAATAATGGTGCTGCTGAAATGCTTTCCGGCGGCAGGAAAGTTTCAAAGGAGATGGTAGAACTTGATCATCTCATTACGATTATTACTTCCACCATGAGAGAAATGATACGTGGTAGTACACAAATCCATGAGGCAGTTTGCAAGGTGAATAAAATGACGCAAGAAAATCATAAAAGTATTCAGACTATGATGCAGGTAATTAGTCAGTTCCGCGTATAAGTGCATATCCGTATCGGCATAGCTGAAATGAGTTTAAAATTAACGGGGCTGTCCAAAGCCTAAGGTTTTTAGAGGTGAGCTTTGCTCACTGGTTTTCCTTAAGCTTTATTTTGCGATGTTGTGATGTGGACTGCTCCCTGAGCAACGAAGGAGATAAAAATATGGAAAAAGTGATAATATTATCAGATGAGAAATTAAAAGAACTTGCGTGTGATGATGTAATCAATAATTTGTTAGGGTTATTTGATAGTTTTACATTAATAAGAAATTTATATTATTATACTAAATATCAAAGTTTTAATAAGAGTGAAATTTTTAAGAAAAAATGTCCGTATACAATTATTGATAAAAATAAAATTCCAAATAATTTCATATTCCCAATAAATCATCCAATTGATGGTTGTATGTATCTTAGTAGCATAGTAGACAATACTGTATTTTATCCATATAAGTGAATATCATCAAAAGTTAAAGCAAGAGAAATTAAATGACTTTTTAAAATTATGTGCGTATTTGGGTGCAAAAAAATGCAGTGTTGTATCTGAAGATTCTTCTAAAATGGAAGTTAAAGGAAATATAGGAATAGATATTAATAAAGATAAGGGAAAAGAAGAAGTTAAATATAATAGAAATCGTTATTCATTCTTGAATTTTTCATATGAGTTTCCTGAAGATAATAAGATTTTAGAAGAATATAATTCTCTCATGGAAAACAATGCAAGATTTGAGACTTCAAAGGGGTGTTTTGAAATGGAGAGCAGCGTTTAATTATACAGATGATTTTGGTATCAATTCTGATTTTGATATGACCGTAAAAAAGATAGGAATAAATGTTGGTGTTAATTTTAATTCGATTGAAACCGAAAAGTTAATTTTCGAAGTAGAGTTTTATCCTAAGAAATAATCACCTAATACCGTTTTCAAAGCCGACAAACTGGTCAAGCCGATTTGCGGTTTAAAACAATGTTAGGTTTATTTCTTATTGGAAAACAGCTTTCCTTAGGATATTATTTATTCTTGTCTGATATCCTGCTCCCATTTCTTTTAATGCCATTAAAATATCGGTGTCAATTCTTAAACTGATGGAAGTTTTCTTTACAGAAACTTTATAAATATCATTCCCATTTGGATGTACTTCATACCAAGGCTTATATTTCTTCATTTGTGCATCAGCTACCTCTGGACATTCTTCAGTAACTACAGGTTTAGCAGAATGTATGATTCTCTTGTCTTCTTCGGTAAGCGAATTTTTAATTAAATCATCTAATGTCATAGTTTTCATAATATAATTTCTCCTCTTTCGGTGTTGCTCTTCGTGCAGAAATAATCCGGATATTATTATCGCCGCGTTCTGTATAGACTACGAACAATACCCGTTCCACACAACCAATTACATTGTATCTTTCCTCAGATCCATTAGCATGAGTTTCATCGATCATTTCAATTCTTTTTGAATCTAAGAAAACTCTTGCTGCATATTCAAAAGAAATACCATCATGAATTTCTCTATTTATGCGATTTTTGTTTTCATCCCACTCAAATGTCATTCATACATCCTGTGTATATTATATCATGTATATACAATAATCGTCAAGAAGAAAAGAGAGCTTGACACAGAAATTAATTTTTGAAAGTTCTTTTCCTAATCTAGGATTTTCCTCTTCCTGTTTTTCTTATTTTTAACAGACTCAGATAACTTCAATGTACGCAGAATAAATCTTAAGTAGGTAATCACAATTAAACAGCAGTATGAGAGTTCTTAATGAAAAGTATATTCTGATTTGATTATCGCCAAAGTGCTATTGGAGGTTACATCTGTCCAAGATAAAGTAAGGAGTGTTAAAAGTCTGTAATTCGTGGTATAGTTAGGTTAGAGATACAAAACGATACCACAAGAGGAATTACAGACATGAATAAATATAACACAAAGCTCAAGTCAATTACTATCCTTGATCAACAGATCTCAATTTTATGCGCTGGTCAAATCAACCGAATCAGACAAACATTGCAAAGGATTTTCGACGTGGTAGCAGTTAGTCGTAATGATCTACGCACAAATTGCAAATCCTCACGGTCCCCGTAGTCTCATAGATTCTCTTAACGCAAGCGGTTCATGCCGGCATCATTCGGGCATTCATAAAGACCTTGCTCGCTCTACTCTTTCATATGCAAACAATCACCGCTCTTGTGAAGTATTTGAAAAGCTTTTTTATGCATTACGAGACACACTGGATAGAGGCGGACGAAAGAAACTTCAGAAAAAATTTCTATGCGATAGATGCAACTGAAATCAGTCTGAATATCCGTGACTTCCCATGGGCACTGTTTCGCGGCACTATAGGCGGAATTAAGATGCATACGAAATATGACATAAACGGTAGTGTTCCCGATTATCTATTCATGACAAATGCAAAGGCAGGTATAACTTCAGCAACCAAATAGGTTGCCTCGTTAACCGTCAAGTTTTCTTTCGAAAACTTGCTCATTGACATATGCGCTTTTCGCGCACCAATGCAACAGTCTCCAAAGTTCACACTTTGTTCAACTGTTGCATTTTAAGGAAGGTTTATTTTCAGCCGCTGAAATAGCGCGGCTGAAAAACACGGCGGGGCTGTCCCAAAAGTATGAAGGTATGATAGGATCAGGATATGAGTAGAGGAG
>JBQMYN010000093.1:0-8158 GCA_052173475.1 Treponema sp. | reverse complement strand
AGGTGCTGCTTAAATACATTTGGGGTATTTAGGCACTGAACTACTATTGACTATTCCATGGCTGTCCAAAAACTGAAAGCCTATCTGCTTTTTCTGTAAGGAAATGATTTATTATATCTGCTTTAGCAGATATATCCGATAAAGCAGATTGCGAAACAGTTTTTAGTGGTGCGCCGTATTTGCTCAAATTTGTACTTGACAATAATGGTTTGTTACTATTATATTATACATAAAAGGTTTCCATTAACCTGCGGTTTCAAGCCGTCAAGAGATGAAGATTAATGAAAGGCTACCTGATTTTTAGGTAGCCTTAGTTTTTTCCGGGGTTCGGAATGTTTCATGACAAAAGAACTTAAAGTTTATAACTATAGATCAAGAGGGAACCTCTAAAAACTGAGGTTTTTAGAGGTGAGCTTTGCTCACCGGTTTTCCTTAGATGTAATTTGCGACGTTTTTAACAAGTCATTGGTATAAAAAGACTTGTTAAAAGCTCGTTAGTAGCTTTGCTGATGGAGCATCTCTAAAATCTAACCGAGTTTTTAGAGATACCCTAAATTATAAGGTAAGAAATAATTTCGCCTAACACGCACTTTAACCTGACATTAGGCTAGACTGCTTTCGCAGTCTATGTCACGAAAGTTGCTTGAGCGGTCGCCTCATTAAGAATAAACCTCCGTGTTCATTCTTAATGGACGGGGCTGTCCTATCTGGTAGTTTAAGGGAGACATACAATGGAAAACTATATCCGTCCTACATGGGATGAATATTTCATGGAAGTGTGCAGGGCTATTGGAAAACGGGCAACCTGCTCACGCGGCAGATCCGGCTGTGTTATTGCTCGGGATAACCAACTACTCGTTACCGGTTATGTCGGTGCGCCCCGTGGATTACCGCATTGTGATGAAGCCGGGCATCAATTCAAAAAAACACAACATGAAGACGGAAGCATCAGCCAACACTGTGTGCGGACTGTTCATGCAGAACAAAATGCAATTTGCCAAGCAGCAAAACGCGGTATCAGCATTGATGGAGGAACTCTCTACTGTAAAATGACTCCGTGTAGAACCTGTGCAATGCTTATCATCAATTGCGGTATTGTTAGGGTAGTAGCAGAAAAGTACTACCATGACTCAGCTGATTCTCTTGCATTATTCCGGCAAGCAGGTGTTAGTATTGAACATTTAAGTGATACTATTGAAACCTATGAAAAGCAGTAAGACAAAATAATTACCCGAAAGCAGCTCATATTGTTTTAAATCACGGGGATGCAGCTGTCCAAAAACTTCAGGTTTTGGACAGCTGCATCGCTAAAAAATGTACATGGAAATACATTTTTTAGCGACGGTATCTTCTAAAAATCTAACCGAGTTTTTTGTAGATGCCCTATTATAAGAGATGGATAATCTTATCACGTAATTGGGAATAGTCAGGCTCTATTTCCAGTGGCTGAAATGGACACTGGAATTGCTCAAATCTATGCGGGATAGGAGGCTCTTGCCCAATTGCAGCCTTGATAAGCGGAGCATGGAGGGCTGGGTGTGTTGCTTCAGTAATTACCCCCATACAGCTGCGGGCATAATTATCAGCTTGCGCCCAGTATGGAATAGATCGTTCTGTTCCATAGACCCCGAAAGGAGCTATTTGTTTTGTATGCTTTAGCGTATTTACACCTCCGCTGCGTATATCATTCCATGCATGCCAGAGTGCAGCCCCATCTCTACTGATCATAACGCCTGTTTTTTCATTGCAATTATCAATAGCCTTTTCACGCCATGCAGGGTCAAGCCGATAAAAAAGCATATCCGATGTTATCGGTTGTTTTCCGCACAACTGTTTAATACGCCGTAAACTATCTGCTGAATAGGCGACTCCTTGTGTAGAAGCCGTATTATAGAATACACTGGAATCAAATGAATCGCCGACATCTGTAACAGCGATATATCCGGCAATAGGCACTTTCATATTCCGTACCAGCATTGCTGCACTCAACATATTATAAGTATTCACAGAAAAACTCATAATGAGCCGAGGATTTTCTATTGTGTTATCATAACTGCTTCGCGAAAGTACCGTAAGTGCAGCGTATATAGTGCAAAAAGCAGCGGAAATAAGACAGGCCTTATCAATATTTGTGTAGGGAATAACGGTATATTTCTTATTTAATACTTCATCCGTATACAGCTGGTGTTGTAGTTGTCTGCACTCCTGTAACGAACCTTTTACCCGTACTTGCTGCAAGGTGCCGGAAAGTCGAAGCATGGATTGCTGATAAGGTTTAGAAAATGCCTCTGCCGGATAGAGAAAAATACAATACATATTTTCTATGCATGAAAAAGATCGAGCAAGTGCTATATCAGCATCTGTTTCACCAATCAATATTACAAGCGATGGTTTCTGCTGTGATACTGTTGAAAGCAGCACAGAAAATCGAGCAGCAAAATCAGTCGCAGTTCCGCTTGGTCCGTATGTTAAATCCATCACGTATGTACGCGGATCAATTGGAGAAACCGATACACGGAAAGGAAAGGATTCTGCAATCAATGCTGATAATTCACTATCATCATACTGCTCTCCTAACAACCTGCGTGAAACTTCAAATGCGACCTCTCTAAATGACGGCGGCGGGTTTTTATAGATAAGAGAATCCGGCAAAGGTATTATCGCTGGCGGTATAAAGTGACGAGTATAAGCTTTCTGAACAGATTGGATTGTGGTATTTTGCATTTCATTTATAGATATACTTTTATCATTATATACATACATTGTGTATCTGCCGCTCCTTTCTTTACCACAGCTTAAAAATTATCGTTATTTTAGCATAGATACCCTACATCTGCAAGCATAGGCTTTAGCATAATGCGGAATTACATGGGAACGGGAGTGTCCCAAACTGAAAGTCTACCGGCTTTTTCTGTACGGAAATCGTGAATACTATTGCCGGCGGCAAAAAGTAACCAACTTCTGGGGCATCTCAGTTTTCCTTCGATTTAATTTGCAAAGCCGTTCCCAGCAGAAATAATCAGCCTGCTCCGGCACTTTCATTTCGGAACAGGTCTAATCGGCAGACGGTTATCGCTAATACGCTAGAGGAAGCAGTTCACTATGGCGCTCGATACGAGGATTCAGGCGATTGAAAGATTTTTTTCCATCCTGCTTCGTAAAAATCATCAAGGATAAGGACATATCGTTGAGCTTTTTCGTATGGGATATTAAGTCTGATTGTTTGGAAAAGACATTCCCAAAAAGTTTTGTCAATGATGCTGATAAGCTCAATATCAATATAGGGAAGATTCCGCACCATATCATATTCTTTATATGTTTTAAGATCCGCCTCATGGATAGTATGCATCATCTTTTCAAAAAGGTCTTCATAATCGGTTCCTTTTGCAGCACACAGTAAAAGGCGCATGGCCTTAAAGTGTGTATAGGCATACTCCAGTATTTCTTTCCGCCCTTGCAAGCGTACTGCCCGCCGTTCTTCGTGCCTATCACTCGGAATAGCAAAATGCTTTGCATAGATATGCTGTTGTTTTTCCAAGAGTTCGAAGTAGGTATCTTTTACCAGTGCCTCAAATACAGCTGCCTTATTTTTAAAATGAAAGTACACCGAACCGGTTGTAATACCGGCTTGTTTTGCAATTTCGCGTATATTACTTTTTTCCCAGCCGTTTTTTAAAAATTCAGCAGCGGCACATTGTAATATCCGCTCTTTTGAAGACATATCTTGTGAAATATTTTGAATTGTTGCTATTTTTTTTCTCATACTGTATGTATACTTACGCTGTTTTATCGTATTTGTCAAGGATAAGGGCGGCAATACCTAAGATTCTATTCCTACTCGATTTATTTTTTGTTGACAATACGTTCTTTTACGAATATAATTTTTATATAAGATAATTTTTAGGAGGCCTCAAGTGGCAAAGGTCGAATTAAAAGGTATTGGCAAAATTTATGACGGCGGAGTTCGTGCTGTCGATAATGCCAATATCACTGTTGAAGATCAGGAGTTTGTTGTTTTTGTAGGACCGTCAGGATGCGGTAAATCTACAACACTCCGTATGGTTGCAGGTTTGGAAGATATAAGTGAAGGCGATCTGTATATTGATGGCGAGCGCATGAACGATGTTCCGCCTAAAGACCGCAACATTGCAATGGTTTTCCAAAACTATGCATTGTATCCGCACATGAGCGTATATGATAACATGGCATTCGGATTAAAAATCCGTAAAGTTGATCAACAAGAGATTGATCGCCGCGTCCAAGAGGCTGCACGCATTCTTGATATTGAAAAATTACTCGACCGTAAACCAAAAGCTCTTTCCGGCGGTCAGCGGCAGCGTGTTGCGGTAGGTCGTGCTATTGTCCGCAATCCAAAGGTATTCTTATTTGATGAACCGTTGTCGAACCTTGATGCAAAACTTCGTGTACAAATGCGTGCAGAAATTTCCGATTTGCATAATCGCTTAAAAGCAACAATGATTTATGTTACCCATGATCAGGTTGAAGCTATGACAATGGGTGATAAAATAGTGGTTATGAAAGATGGAAAAGTACAGCAAATCGGTTCACCGCTGTATCTGTACAACCACCCAATTAACAAGTTTGTTGCAGGCTTTATTGGTTCACCGCCCATGAACTTCCTGAGCACAAAGGTAGTTGAAAAAGATGGGGCTATTCAAGTTGATGAAGGTTCCTTTGTCCTACGTCCTACGGCTGAACAGCAAAAGCATCTTAAAAAATATTTAGGCAAAAATGTTTTCTTTGGCATTCGCCCTGAAGATTTAACACTTGTACCGGAGAAAGATACTTCAGAAAACACCATGCGTTTAAAGATTACGGTAAAAGAACCTCTTGGTGCAGAAACACACCTCTATCTATCATCGGGGTCCCAGCAGGTTATTGCCCGTACTTTTAATGCTGTTGAATCAGTTATTGGAGATACGCTGACCTTTATTCCCAATATGGAAAAAGCCCGCTTCTTTGATAGTGAAACAGAAATAAATATTTGTGAAGATGTAAAAAAACAATAATATCTTTTCTTTTACAAAGAGAATAAACCTGTTCAGAAACTTCCGTTTCGGAACAGGTTATCTTGAAACATATATAAACTAATGTTGTATAAAGACTTACTTTTTAACTCACTGCCATTACCGGCGGCATTCATCAAAACTACTTATGTTTTTTATAGGCAGCAGCTGTCCCTGTAGTATGGAACTGCTTCTTTTTTGAATCTTTCTCGCGGAAGAAAGATTCACGGCGGCTTTCTTCCCGTGCTTTTCGAGAAGCACTTTTTTTAAGTACCCCGCCTGACATACCTTTAGGGGCATATTCGCTTGATTTTGTATCAATATGAATATGCGGCATACCTCCTTTTCGCTTTGAAAGGCGGAGTGCTTCATGTGCAGCATCAGCGGGAAGGCTTACTAATGAAAACCGGTCAAAGAGTTCTATATTATCAACCGCATGATCGGCAATACCAAGACGGGTACTCAGCATTTCGGCAAGACCTCGTTTAGTAATGCCATCTTTCCTGCCAATGCCAATATACAGGCGTATTGTACCGCTTGCGCCGCTGCCTGAGTATGAGTTTTTCTTGCTTTCCAAACGAGGAGCCTTGATGTTACGGTAGTGTGAGGCAGAAAGTGTTTTTCCGTATTGCAGTTGTAATACGGCTGCAATAAGCTTGCTGACCATCTGCGCAGCGGCATCGTTCTGCATTATCTCTTGCGTTGCAGAACATATCGGCGTTGCAGGGGTATCTGGCGGCTGTAATGCTGCCTCTGTAGGTATAAACGTCTGCCATACTGCCGTCATAAGATCATGCGCAGATTCACTAAATACCGTATGGATACTATTATCTTCATATAAATGGATAATTTTTTCAGTAAGTTCAGAAAAAATGCGCTGCTTTTTCTGCGCGAGTACTGCTTCTATCGAAGGGATTTTCCCTTCCTTTAATTCCCCGCGAGCGTGCCGCCGAAGATAGTCAATTCGCCGCCGCTCATTCGGGCGGATAAAACTTACTGCTGTGCCTTTTGCTCCTGCGCGCCCTGTCCGTCCAATTCGGTGAGTATATGTGGGACCATCGTAAGGAATTGAATAATTTACAACGTGCGTAATACCTTCTATATCAATTCCGCGCGCAGCCACATCAGTAGCAACTAGTATCCGTGTTTTTCGATTACGGAAACGCCCAAGAATTTTTTCCCGTTGACTTTGAGGAATATCACCATGCAAAGCGGCAGCTTCATATCGGCGCTCATCAAGTTCCTTTGCAACAGCATCGGCATCTGCTTTCGTCTGACAAAAAACCAGCCCATAAAAATCATCGGCTGTATCAATCAAACGAACAAGTGCTTCGGTTTTATCCTCTTCCCTTACCATCCAGAAAAATTGTTCAGTAAGAGGTAAAGGGTCTTCAGCATATTTTTCCTCAACAATTTCATATTCACCCATAAAGTCGGCAGCAATTTTTAAAATCTGTTTGGGCATTGTTGCCGAAAACATGAGTACGCGTGATGCAGGATTCGCCTGTTTGAAAATAGTTTCAATGTCTTCGATAAAACCCATGTTGAGCATTTCATCAGCTTCATCTAAAATGAAATATTCAATTTTTTCCAGATTAAGGGTGCCGCGCTCCAAGTGGTCTATAACTCGTCCCGGAGTACCGACAACAATTTCACAACCACGTTTTAAGTTTTTCAGTTGTTCAACAATGGATGCCCCGCCGTACACCGTCGTAACCCGCGGATATGCAGTTTCTTTAAACGATTCAATTTCTACGGAAACTTGCAGGGCAAGTTCTCTTGTAGGTACAAGCACCAATGCGCGGGGATACCCCGTATCTTCCCGCAGTTCTTGCACTAACGGCAGTCCATAGGCAGCTGTTTTTCCGGTTCCGGTACGCGCTTTTGCAATAACATTTGCTTCACCGGTTAAAAGCCGGGGTATTGCTAACACTTGAATAGGGGTGGGAGTTTCAAACCCTTTTGCAGCGATTGCATTTAAAATAGATTTTTCCAGTCCTAAGTCTTCAAAAGATATATCCATAATTGCTATTAGTATAGCAAATACTTTCATAAGTTGATAGCCGATACCGGTGCTTTTCCTGCAAGTTTTCTTGCAAGTTATGGAGAATTTTGTATAGGGAACCGGTGAGCTTTGCTCACCGGTTCCCTTAGATGTAATTTGCGTTGTTTTTAACAAGTCATTGGTATAAAAAGACTTGTTAAAAACTCGTTATCAGCTTTGCCGGAGGCTGCCGTTTTAGAACATCTCATTTCAAGGTAATCTGTCTAAAACAAAATTATCGAACAGGTGTAATATACGGCAGTATTTTACGCCATTCCATTTGCAATGCCTCAAAACTCCAGCGGGCATTCGCCGCACTTGTAGAGGGAAGTTGTATCACGGGTACTGCCAGCTGTTTTGTACACATTTGATACGCTTTTGCCCCGTTTGCAAACACCGCCTGTATATCCGCAGCAGTAAAAATAGAGCTTAACTCAGCTGGTACTGCATTCCTGATACTTGCATCCTCTGATTTTGTGATAGTACATGACTGAATAGCATCATACAGTGCAATCCTATACGACAATAAAAATGCTTTTTTTTCATCAATGCTTTTTGGTTCTGCACAACCGCATACAGCAGCAAGCACTTTCCAAAAACGGTTGCGGGGATGCCCGTAATAAAACTGCTGCGTCCGCGACGTTTCCGACGGAAACGAGCCAAGTATAAGAATACGCGAGCGGAAATCATACACCGGCTGGAAAGGATGTTCAATCATAGAAATACTATCGTACATATTTGTGAAACCTCCATGCAGAAATCATTATTTTAGCTCTTTTTTTGATAATAGCACATTTGGAAGCCACCGCAAAATGAAAACTCCAGCTTTGTATGTACCCGTAGTATGGCAGTATTATTTTACCAACAGTGCAATACCATGCTTTACCGGTAGGCACGATTTTTTACAGGGATTCCGCATTTAAATTATAAAGTTATATTCTATAATAACTTATACGTTTTATGTTTTTGTTATATTTTATACTTAAGTTATTATCATATAATAATTTAGAAAATTATAATGCAGAATTTCTGCCGATTTTTTACATTACCTCTTGACATTGGGGGGGGGGGGGGGGGGGGGGGTACC
>JBQMYN010000092.1:0-8379 GCA_052173475.1 Treponema sp. | reverse complement strand
GGTTCATCCATACAGCAGCGGCATTTCGGTACCAGCCGAAAAGAGCACCCTTGTCGTATAAGTGTAATAGAAAATAAGGTATTGTCAAGCACAGCCAGTATCTTTACAGGGATTCCACATGAAAAAATATAGAGAACGAGGCTGTTCAAAAACTGAAGTTTTTGGACCATCCCCGTGAGCTTTGCTCACCGGTTTTCCTGAAACTTAATTTTAAGCCCGTTATCAATGTATGCTGACAGCCCCGATTGCTATGAATCTTTTTACGCGATACAAGCACTTGTGCTTTTATGTATTTTTTTATATGGTAGACCTTGTTCAAATTTCTTTGGAGAATACCAGTATTGGGCATCTGCAAAAACAAGGATTGATATGAGTTCCGGGAAAAAACTGATTAAATATAACAGTGATGTGATTCAAGAGCTGCCGGCTTGGGCGCAAGAGTTTGCAGTAAAGTATTGCACAGAAACAGTCAATTTATACTTTGTACATGGAAATATTCGTGATTTTCTTCCTCATTCACATAAAAACAGTATACATTTTGTGTTCGTAAAAATACGGGACTATATTTCAGAAGTTATATTCGGCAATAGAGATATTATTGTATTTTATGATAAATCAAGCGGCGTGTCCTTTTGTATGCGTGAAATGGAAGAAGCCTATATCAATACCATGCATACCCGCTACCCCGAAATTCCTATTCAAGAGTTTTTTTCTCGAGATCCGCTAAAAGCCTTTCTCTATCTTGAGCGCTACTTTAGTTTGAATATGGGCAATGACTTACGCATTGTATTGATAATCGACTATGCCGAAACGATAATTCCTTCCGATGAAATTGGAAATCTCGATTCCGATGACCGGTATTGCCTTGTAACACTCAACCGCTGGTCGCATGATCCTCGATTTACCAACGAAGATATTTCGATTGTTATGCTGACGGAAAACTTAGCTGATGTAAATCCCCGTTTAGCTGCATCTCCATCCACCGTTAAAGTTGCGATTCCGCTGCCTTCGGAAGAAATACGGATAAAATTTCTTACCTATCTGCAATCGAAAGAAGAACTTTTATTAGAGCGAACACTTAATCCCGAACGAATAGGTAAACTGACATCAGGCTTGAATCTTTTAAATCTAAATCAGCTTGCAAAAGAATCGTACAATGAAGACATACCCATTACATTAGAGTATCTCCGCCGCAAAAAACAGCATATTATCGAAAATGAAGCGGGCGGGCTTTTGGAGTTTTTAAATACTGAACATGATTTATCCTTTATTGCAGGACATGAGTTTGTAAAAAAACGATTTAAAACAATGGCAAAGGCATTAAAGCAGGGAAGAACTGATGTCTTACCAATGGGCTATTTACTTGCAGGCCCCATTGGAACAGGGAAATCTTTTTTAGTTTCCGCCTTTGCAGGGGAAATTGGTATTCCAATGGTACGGTTGCAGAATTTCCGTTCTCAGTGGCAGGGAACTGCAGAATCTAACCTCGAAAAAGTGTTGAATATTCTGCGGGCAATGGCACCCGTTGCCGTAATGATTGATGAAGCTGATGCTGTTCTCGGCAGTAGGACTACCCATGATGAGACAGGTTCTTCACGGATATTTGCGCAAATCACCAATTTTATGGGAAATACCGACTATCGCGGTAAAATTATTTGGTTTTTAATCACCAGCCGCCCCGATTTGCTCCCAATAGACTTAAAACGGCAAGGGAGAGCAGAAGAACACCTTGCACTTTTTTATCCTGAAACAGTGCAGGAGAAAATTGAAATTTTTGAAACACTCCAACGGAAACTCAAAATAAAAATAAAAGATGTTTCATTTTCTTCTATTATAAACAAAAAGCTGAAATTTCCTGTTTCCGGTGCCGATATTGAATCGATTTTAGTGCGAGCAAAAATGACCGCTACTGTAGATAACCGGACAATGCTTACCAGCAGTGATATAGAACAAACTATTGATGATTTTATACCGCCGTCCTATCCCTACGAAATAGAATTGCAGAACCTTATTGCCGTACTTGAGTGTACTAGTAAAGAAATGCTGCCGAAACAGTATCAAAATATCCCGCGTTCAAAACTTGCTGCGGAAATTCAGGAATTAAAACAGTTGCTAGGAGAAAAATAAACTGTATACCGCTCTTTTCATGGCACATATTTCTTTACGGAAAGGCTATTTGCATATAATAGCCCTGAACGATAACTTTGTTATTGCTCAGGTTGAAACTGAAAATTCTGAACAAGGGTATTGCATGGGAAGCCTCTGTATGCTGCGGAGTGCTGCTCGTTTATTCAGCTATACAGGATAGCCGGTAATACGGCGGATTTCCTTGTAAGCATCTCTAAGAGCAGGATAAATCTTTGTATAGACGCGGTATAATCCATCATAGAGCTGCCGGTATTTCTGATTAGGCAAAAAGGTATCCTTATAGTGTACCATATTTTTCACGCTTGCTTCGATAGAAGTATACAGCCCTATTCCGGCAGCAGTAAGAATAGCTGCGCCAAGTGCTGAAGTTTCAGCGGTCGTTCCGCGAATCAACGGGCGGTTTAAAATATCAGCAGTAATACGGCAGATTCTATTGCTTTGCGAAGCCCCTCCTGAAACAGCAATATTTTTTACGGTAAAACCGCCCCGCTTTTCCAATTGCTCCAATCCCTCCCTCAGTGAATAGGCAAGTCCTTCGATAATCGCACGATAGATAGCAGGGCGGCCATGTACCTCGCCGAAACCAATCATAGAACCCTTAGCATAGACATCCTTTAAACTTGCTCCCCAGTACGGCTGCAGCATAAGCCCATAGCAGCCGGGAGGTGAAGAATCGAGCAGCCTATCCATAATCTCTTCAGGAATAATGCCGGTTGCCGACGCTTTTACGCGCTCTTCATACCCTAATTCATCTTTAAACCAACGGATCATCCAATACCCGCGGAAAATTTCAATTTCGGGAACCCAGCGGGCAGGATATGCTGCACTGTATGCAGGTATGAAAGCAACTGGCTCAATATACCGTTTTGTGCATACTTCCACCGTAGCGGTAGTCCCGAAACTTAATGATGCCGTATCTGTATGTAAACACCCCATGCCAAGTGTTTCACAGGATTTATCGCTACCGCAGGCAATCACCGGTACCCCTGCCGGCAAACCAGTGATTTCAGCTGCCTGCTGCGTAACCCTCCCAATACACTGACCGCTTTGCACTACTCCGCATTTTTTTTCATCTTCAAGCGGAAAAAGTTTTGCAGTAATATGACCGGAATCTGCCCAACGTTGTTTTTTATGATCAAAGGGGATATGACCTACAAGCGATGCGGGAGCATCTGCGGGTATTCCAGTTAGGAGGAAATTCAGATACCCTGAAACCATAAGCACTTTCCATGTTTTCTTCCATATATCGGGTTCATTTTCGCGAATCCAATTACATTGACCTGCTTTTTGTGTATGCACTATTTTTTCGTACATACCGATAGCTCGGAACACTGCTTTGATAATGCCGCTCGGATGATACTGACCGTGCGCTTCCCGTGTATCAAGCCACGTAATTGCAGGACGGAGTACCGCTCCATGGGAATCAAGCAAAATAACCGTATCACGTTGGGCTGTAATGCCTATGCCCCGCGCTGAATCAATAAGTGCCGGGTATTGCCGGCGAATTTCTGCAATGCCGGTGCAAAGTGCATTCCGCCACACAGCGGGGTCTTGTTCCGCCCAGCCGGGCTGCGGACTAAAGTACGGCTGATACGTTATTTTCCTTTGTGCTGCAATACTGCCGTCAGGAGTAAACACAATAACCCGTAAACTTTGCGTACCGCAATCAATAGCGATAACGGTTTCTTGTATCGAATGAGAATCTGCTGTCTGAATATGTACACTCATGAAGATTCCTCTATATTTGCACAGGCAATAATCGGTATAGTGTTATCAGTGCCGCACATAACAGTTCCTATAAAACTGCCGCACACTACCGGCTCACACACTTCTATCCGGTGAATTTCTTGTAGAATGTCCATGATGTGTTCAAGCGGTACTTCACAGCCGGTTTTTACCGGCAAGCGGCATATTCTCTCCCGCGTTCCTACACTTGTGCGGGAGGGAATACGGCAGACAACTGTTGTCGTAAGTGTCCGCAGGGGGCGAATAACCTCTTGTCTGCCGTAACTGCTGCCCTTTGGGCAGCGGTTGCCGCTTACTGCAATGGCATCTACAACGAGAGGCTCAGTATCAGGCAGCGTTACGGTAAGGCGGCAGCCGCGGGGACACGCAATGCACACCAGCTTTTTTATCATAGAACATCCTCCAGCGTACAGAACAGCACTTCCGTACCATCCGGTACTGTTGCGGTACTAAATGTAAAACGCTCTAATTCAGGCGGTTTTAAAACAAAGATAGTTTTTTTTTAAAAATAACCGATGATCCCGATTGTCCTGCCGCACAGATAACAAACTTCTTTTTTTCGCAGCTGTAAGCCGATCGAAAATACACTGTTGCAGTACCGCCATCACGTACAATGCGAGATGGTATTTGATACAAAAGAGTGCTGTCTGCTTTTAGTTCCAGCTCTTCACACCGCCCGCCAGTATATTCCGCAACAATGGAAGCGGCAGCTCTTGCTCCCGCAACCTCCCCCGCATCACTGACATAATCTACTAAATCATTCACATGTAACGCATTACCACAAGAGAAAAGCCCTGGAATATCCGTTTCCATATATTGATTAACACGAGGTCCCTTAGTACGGGGGTCTATCGTAGGAGCAAGCGGTTCCAATACATCATATTCAGAAATAAGCCCTACGCTTAAAATTAGCGTATCACAGGGAATATACCGCTCGGTTCCCGCTAACGGTTTGCATTTTTCATCAACCTGCACAACAGTACCCCCCCCCCCCCCCCTGTCCATGGAGACGGCTCACTGTTGTAGAAAGGTGCAGCGGAATACCGTAATCGTCCAAACACTGAACAATGTTGCGAGTAAGACCTGACGGTTCTTTTTTACCTCGTACACGCCTTCAACGCTGCCGCCGTACACAGCACTTTCAAGTGTAAGCCGCCGAGCCATAATCAGCCCAATATCGCCGCTGCCAAGAATAACAAAGCGTTTCCCCAGCAGGTAACCCTTGATGTTGATGAACGCCTGCGCTTGTCCAGCAGTAAAGATACCTGATGGGCGGTCGCCATGAATAAAAATTTGCCTATCAGTGCGTTCTCGGCAGCCTGTTGCTGAAATTAGAGCGGCACAGCAAAGATAAAATGCCCCGTGTTGAGAATTTATACATTCAATTTTGAACCTTTCTTCGTGAAACGGCACTGCTGGCGGCTGATTCGCCGGTTTGTCTTGGACTTCCCTACTCTTTTCTATTTTACTTACAAAGGTTGATGTCATCAAACAGATATTCGGGTATTGGCTGAGCATTTTTCGGTATCGCCATGCGTATTCCGTACCGGTAAGCCGTTCCTTAAAGCGGATAAGCCCAAATCCGTCATGGATACACTGCTTGAGAGCGGCTTCCCGTTCTAACAAAGCAATACCTGCTTGCGGGGCTTTTTCAGCGGCAGCGATTGCCGCTGCCATTCCAGCAGGACCTGCACCGATGATAATAATATCATAAAAATCATTATGCATGGGATTCCTCCGCTGGAAGATCGAGCGGTTCAAGGAGAATGAAAGAATCCCCGCCTTTTTTAGTGATTTTTTCAAGCGGCTGCCCTGTTTCTTCCGCAATAATTTCCATAACACGAGGTGTGCAAAAACCGCCATGACAGCGTCCTGCCCCTACTCTACACCGGCGTTTTACGGCATCGACACTAACATTTATTATACCGAGTTTTATACAGCTGCGTACTGCATCACGAATTTCTCCTTCTGAAATCTGCTCACAGCGGCAGACAATCGCCCCATACTGCGGATTATTTTTTATATATTTATTTTTATCGGAAAGCGGTAATGCTGCTATTTCAGGAGAGGCAGTGCGGTACGGTGTAAATGCAGGATTATTTTCAGGCAGTGTACCGGTCAACTGCGCCCACCTTTCAAGTGTAAGGGAAGCAATATCTTCTGCAATTGCCGGTGCAGCGGCAAATCCGGGCGATTGTATTGCGGCGGCATGGATAAAGTTATCTACCTTTCCCGATGCTTCTACAATAAAATCCTCTTCCCAATTTGCTGCCCGTCTTCTGCCGTAATAAGCAATAATATCAGCCGCTGAAAGTTTTGTATTCATTGCAAGCTGCTCCAACAACTGCGGTATATCATCTGCGTCAGTGCTGTAATCCTCGCGGGCATACACTTCTTTTGCTGTTGGACCAACCAAAATATTACCTTCGATACATGGTACAATGCCGCCGCCTTTTGAACGTTTTTTTGCAGAACTGAGCAGCCGCGGCATACCGATAATAGTCTGCTGAGTACCGTTCTTTTTTTTATCAAGAATAATATCTATACCTTTTCGGGGATGAATAGAAAAAAAGCGGTCATTGGCAAAGCCTGCAACGGTATCAGACCACACCCCTGCAGCATTGATAACAATTTTTGCATGGACTACGCCGCGGTTTGTGCAGACTCCCGTAATGCGGCTGCCGGTAAGGGTAAAACCGGTAACAGCAGTTTCAAAGAAAAACCGTACCCCATTATCAACTGCATTTTCTGCAAAGGCTGCTGTTACCTTAAATGGAGACGCGATGCCGGCAGACGGCATCCAAAATCCTCCATAATGCCGCGCTTTCGTTGCGCTTAAATTCGGCTCCATCTCCCCGACTGCTTTTTTATTTCGATACCCGATATTTCCTTCAACCCCGTTTTTCGCAGCTCTCCGGTGCATGAGCGGCAGCAAACAGGTAAGGAGCGGCGAGTGAAACAGCATAAAGCTGCCATGCCATTTTACCTGAAAGCCCAGCTGCTGAGAAAGCTGCCGGTAGAGCCGGTTCCCCCGTGTATTGAGTTTCCCCTTTATACTGCCCGGCCGATCGGCAAATCCCGGATGAATCATCCCATCATTACGGGAGGACGCTTGCATCGCACAATCGCATTCTTTTTCGAGTACTGCAATTGACATATTTCTGCGCGAAAGCTGCTGTGCAATCGCACAACCGATAACGCCTGCGCCAATCACAACTATATCAAAAGTTTTTCCTTCAAGCAGCGAATCGCATAGCACCGGCAGCCGCATAGGAGGTTCCGGCTTGCCTCCTACCGTCATATCATTTACAAGCCCTTTGTAGCCATGATACTGTTTACAATGCTTAACAAAAAAGCTGCCGATTGCATAGCGTTCTTCTGCGGTAGGTGCATTTCCTCTTACAATAACAGAACGCCCATCCCATAGAGCTTCTATAGTAGAATCTCTATACTTCTGCCGCATTCTGCCGGTAATTTTTTTAAGATGCCGGTTTATAACGGCACTGTCTCTGCTGCACATACGGATAATAACCTCTAAAAAGTCTACCATGAAATATATGCAGCGTCAATCATGGGTTTAATACTTGCCCTTTTTATATAATATGACTATGATAGTATACGTGCAATAAACTGTTCGGAAACTGTTTCGCAATCCGCTGTAGCAGCTATATCTGCTGTAGCAGCTATATCTGCTGTAAATTATTTCCTTACAGAAAAAGCCGATAGGCTTTCTTTCAGTTTTTTGACACCCCTTGGTAAAGCGCATTGAACAGTCAAAAACTTAAGGACGGTTTGTTATGAGTATAGCAAATAGAAAATACAAAGACTCGGTGTTTGTAGACCTATTCAGTGAGGACGAAAAGGCAAAAGAGAATTTTTTGTCGCTTTATAATGCCTTGCACGGTACGAACCTACCGCTTTCCTGTCCTGTAGAAAACATCAGGCTTGAAAATATCATGTACATGAGCATAATAAATGACGTTTCTTTCCTTGTAGATGGTAAAATCATCGTCCTTGCAGAACACCAATCGACAGTAAACGAAAATATGCCGTTGCGCTTTTTAGAATACATCGCACGGGTTTATGAAAAACTGCAAGCCCCAACAGACCGGTATTTAAGGAAACTGTCAAAAATACCTACACCGGAATTTTATGTCTTTTATAATGGTAAGGAAGACTACCCTGAAACTACGGTTCTAAAACTTTCCGATGCGTTTATAACAACACCGGAACATGCACCGCTGGAACTGACAGTGCACGTGTTCAATATCAACACGGACAAAGGGAGCAAAGTTTTAACGGTGTGCAGACCGCTTGAAGAATATAGTCTCTTTGTGGAAGAGGTGAGAAAACAAACGCAGCTAGACAGTGAAAGCGGCTTTACCAATGCAGTAAAGCTCTGTATAGAAAAAGGAATTTTAAGAGAATACTTACAACGAAAATCACGAGAGGTAATCAATATGTTGGTAGCAGAATATGATTATG
>JBQMYN010000091.1:0-8406 GCA_052173475.1 Treponema sp. | reverse complement strand
TTGTATCGTAATCGGCAGTTACAACAAGATACCCATTATCCCAAGTTTTAATTTCGGTATATTTTCGTAGATGAGAAGAAGTTCTAAATCTGATCGAGTATTCATTGAACTCAAAAACATAGCATTTTCTACCATCTACTATATTTTATTATGTAGTAATTTTTACAACATAGGATATTTTTTATTATGATATAACAGCAGGCTTTGCCTGCCGCTCTAATATTAGGCTAGGGGATGTCCCAAAAGTTGGTTACTTTTTGCCGCTGGCAATGACATCCCCGACGAGTTTAAAATTAAGTCTTTATACAATAATGACTTAATTTTAAACATCGCATCTAAATCTAAGGAAACAGGTGAGCAAAGCTCACCACCAAAAACTAAAGTTTTTGGACAGCCCCGCTACTATTTAGAACCACGATGGATTCTTAGGTAGCTGAGGGGGAGTACATCCTTGTACTCCCCCTCAGCACGAGATTTGCGTCAAACGCAAATCTCGTGCTGCATGGAACCAATACACTTCTGATAGGGCTGGATATTTTTCTTTTTATCGGAAAAAAGAAAAACATCCCCTAACAGACTTTGAACTTCGACACCTCCACCGCCAACCTCTCAATACTCTCCTTATTCTTTTGTGTGATTTCATACACTTCCTGTATCGACCTGTTAATCTGTCCTGCTCCTACTGACATCTCATTCATACTGTCGCCGATACTGTACGTTAGGCCGTGCAGTTTTTGTATTTCTGCGCTAATACCTTCTCCGCCTTTCAGCATCTCTGCCGAACCAGCCTGAACCTCCGCTGTTACGGCATTAATATCTTTTATAGCAGTAAGCACTTCTTTGCTGCCGTTCTCTTGTTCTTTCATCGATTCGGTAAGGCGATCGCTCATGGATTTTACTTGCTCGGCTAACGTAAAAATCGCATTAAACTTCTCTTCTACCGTTTTGGAAGAACCTGACAACAGTTCAATTTCGCCGCTCAAAGATTTCAGTGTAGCGGTAATTGCCTTACCCTGAACAGAAGATTCTTCGGCAAGCTTTCTAATTTCATCTGCGACTACAGCAAAGCCTTTTCCCGATTCTCCTGCATGAGCGGCTTCGATAGCGGCGTTCATTGCAAGAAGATTTGTCTGACTCGCAATGTGTTGAATAACGCTTGAGGCTTCCATGAGCGCACCAGATTCTTCCGCCAATTTTTGAGTTACCGCATTTGAATTAATAATCGTATCTTTCCCTTCAGCCGTTGCAAAGGCAAGGGTACGAATGGCGTTATCCGTTTTTTCAAGTGTCTCCGTGATGCTGCCGATATTAGCAACCATTTCTTCTATTGCCGATGAGGAAGCGGCAACACCGTTCGATTGTGCGGCAATACGATTATCTAAGTGCTTAATTGTACGGATGATTGCTTCAATAGCGGAGGCTGTTTGTGTAACACTTGCCGTTTGTTCCGATGTTTTTTGCTTAACACCATCAAGGTTTTCACTGATGTGCTGCACTGTTCCTGCTGTTTGCACCATCGTAGTGCTTAGTTCATCGCCGACCTCTTTCATTAAAGAGGTATGATGCCCAATAGAACCAATAGCAGCTCCTATTTTGGCAATCGTTTGGTTAAACGATTCGGAAAGGTTGGCTATTTCATCGGATCCTTTGACCGGTAATCTAACTGTGAGGTCGCCCTCTCCTTGTGCAATATTATATAAATCTTTACTGATAGCATTAATGGAATGGATAAGCGGTCTAATGACCAATATGATGGTAAGTAGTGCGAACACAATGGTAAAGATAATGGGAAGACTGGTTTTATACATTACGTCAGTCAATAGATTGTATGCAACCTTTTCATCTATAACAGTATCAAGAATATAAA
Source organism: Treponema sp. (assembly GCA_052173475.1). Lineage (GTDB taxonomy): Bacteria > Spirochaetota > Spirochaetia > Treponematales > Treponemataceae > Treponema. Next base: position 6,539 of record JBQMYN010000091.1, on the reverse strand, counting down.
CCATATCCGTTGTGTTAATCCGGAACGGCGACCATACATGAAGCTCTTGCACTTTGCGTTCGCTATTGTACACCGGCGCAAATACTTGTGTTCCTTTTGACAGGGCTTGTTCAAAATACGGCTTAACCGACGGGTCTTTAAAGAGTTCGCTCTGCTTTCCGATTATATCCATATTACCGCTATTTGCAGCAACTACCGTACCTTTCGCAGTGTATAGACACAACCGAACATCTTGCGAGACATCTCTTTCGCTTAGAAGGTGTGAAAGATCGGAGAGCGTTATATCAAAGCCTGCAACGCCGAGTGCTGCACCTCCTGCATCCCTAATAGCGGAAATAGTACAGGTCGCAAGTGTATCCTGTCCTGCAATACTCCATATTTCCGGTTCAAGCAGAAATGTATGAGGATTGCGTAGTGCTTCCTTATACCATCCTTTTTCCTGATAGTTGTCCGGCTCTTTCTCAAATACAAAATCATTTCCTTTCCGGCTGATTGTAACACCGAAATTTCCATGTATCGAATAATTCCCCTGCCCTTTAAAAGTTTCATCCAAATTATCAAATACATGGGGCTACCACCGCACCCAAATAGCTTCAAGCCGCGGATCATTTTGTATCATCATCCGTAATGTATTGATAAAATACTCGCGGCGGTGTTCCCGCTCAATAAATTGATATGACTGCATTAAACCAGCTAATTCGGTAGTTTTTTCCGCAAGCGAATCAAGATCTTTACTTACATCCTTTGTAATATCACTGCTTATTGATAGGAGCGACACTTTTGCATATTCTTCTGTTTGCTGAAAAACACTCATCAAAAGCCATGCAATCACAAATCCAAGTGCAAGGGTACAAATACTTAGACCGAGAATCAATTTATTTCTAATTTTCATAGTTTGAATAAACATTCTGCTCATGCCCACCGTTAGTAAAGCTGATAATGAATTTTAATTTAAGTCTTTATACAGTAATGACTTAAATTAAAATATCGCAAATAAAGATTAAGGAACCTGTCCAAAAACTGAAGTTTTTAGAGGTTTCCTCTAGTCTAACAAAGAAGTTGCATAATTGACAAGAGAATGTTTCAAAGGGATTCCGCATCGCGAAACTTCCGTCTCGGAACAGCGTAACTTGCACTGAGATGGTTAAAATTATGCTATCTGAGCAATTTTGCACTCGCCGGTCTGTTCGGAACAAAGTTATCGAATAAGTCTCGCTATTGCTGCAAAGGAATTCCGTTTTTTAAACAGAGGTCTGAGAGAATACATGTTTGACAATTTGGAGTACGGGCTTTACAGACATACCGTCCATGCAACAAAAGCCAATGATGTGCATTTACCAAAAACTCATGCGGAGTTCTTTGCAGTAAATCATGCTCTACTTCTAACGGCGTTGTACCCTGCGAAAGTCCGATGCGCGGTGCTGTTCTCAAAATATGTGTATCTATTGCGATTGTCGGTTCGCCAAACCCGATATTTAAAACAACATTAGCAGTTTTCCGTCCAACACCCGGTAAACTTTCAAGTTCTGAGCGGTTACGGGGTACGGTTGAATCATATTTTTCTATTAAAATGGAACTCAATGCGATAATTCTTTTTGCTTTGGTAGGATATAGGTTGATTGTCCGTATTGCAGTTTTAACTTTTTCTTCTCCAAGTGCAACCATTTTTTCCGGAGTATCAGCATATTCAAACAGAATTTTTGTCGCTTTATTCACACCTACATCAGTTGCTTGTGCCGAAAGAACAACAGCAACCAATAAGGTATACCTATTTGTCCAATACAGTTCTCCTTTTGGTTCAGGGTTTGCCTGCCGCAACCGGTCGTATACCGTAAAAACAGCAGAATCAGATAAAAGCTGTATAGTTCTATCCATAAGAAAACTCCCTGCCGACAGCATAAGAAAAAAACACATCAAATTTCTGGGCAGCATACTGATGTGTTTCTCCCCTGCTAGTAAACCGCATTGCTAATAGCAGGCATACTATTAGCAATGATATACCATTGTTAGTGGTATACCTGCCCCCGCAAGTTCAAAATTAAATCTTTATGCAGTAATGACTTAATTTTAAACATCGCATTTAAATCTAAGGAAACAGGGCAAGCAAAGCTCATCATCAAAAACTGTTTCGCAATCCGCTTTAGTAGCCATGTCTGCTAAAGCTGCCATATCAGCTAAAGCAGATATATCTGCTGTCGCTGATATAGTAAATCATTTCCTTACAGAAAAAGCGATAGGCTTTCAGTTTTTAGACAGTCCCAGCCCTGTTTCCAATAGATATTATTGCGTATTTTAGAACGGACGATCCGCTAAATATTTATATTCCATCCAGCGGCGTTTTGCTTTTGCAACCGCTTTATCCAGCAACATTTGTGCACGTTCAGGGTTTGCGTTCTTCAATGCTTTGAAGCGGACTTCCTTATACATAAAGTCTGCAAGATTGTAGTCCGGCTCTTTACTGTCAAGTTGGAACGGATTTTTTCCCTTTTCAACTAAACGAGGATCATACCGGTATAACGGCCATAAACCGCACGTAACAACCTCTTTCTGGTTTGACATACCCTTTACCATACTAATACCGTGGTTGATACAATGACTGTAGGCAATAACGATTGACGGTCCGTCATAGCTTTCCGCTTCACGGAACGCTTTAATAACCTGACTCATATTTGCACCCATAGAAACCTGTGCAACATAAACATACCCGTAGCTCATCGCCATCATACCAAGATCTTTTTTGCTGATTTCCTTACCGGATGCTGCAAATTTTGCGATTGCACCAATTTGAGTTGCTTTTGACATTTGTCCGCCGGTATTTGAATATACTTCGGTATCCATAACCAGTACATTGATATTTTTACCGGATGCCAACACGTGGTCCAATCCGCCGTAGCCGATGTCATACGCCCAACCATCACCGCCTAAAATCCATACCGAGCGTTTAATAAAATGATCGGCTAATGACAGTAACTCTTTTGCAAGCGGTTCGGAAGAACTCTCAAGCTCTTTCTTTAGTTCTGCAACAAAACCACGCTGGTCTTCAATTGCTGCATCATCAGCTTGAGTATTTTCCAACACCTTGTCAATTACGGCTGCAGCAATGCCTTTTTCTTTTACTTTCAATGCAGTTTCGCGGGCATATTCTGCAAGCTTATCGCTGGTTAAGCGCATACCGTAGCCAAATTCAGCAGCATCTTCAAACAACGAGTTTGACCATACGGGTCCGCGCCCGTCTGCACGTTTTGCATACGGCGTAGTTGGTAAGTTACCGCCGTAAATAGAAGAACAGCCGGTTGCGTTGGCAATAACCGCACGATCACCGAATAATTGCGACAGCAAGCGTACATAAGGCGTTTCACCGCAGCCGGCGCAAGCACCAGAGAACTCAAATAACGGACGCTTCATACCGACACCTTTCGGCATACTCAAATTGAGCTTGCGTGCATCAGGATCGGGAATATCCATAAAGAACTTCCAATTTTCGGATTCAACAGCACGGTTTTCTACAAAACTTTGCATATTGATTGCTTTGATTTCGGGATTTTCTTTTGATTTTGCCGGACATTGCTCAACACAAAGACCGCAACCGGTACAATCTTCTGCTGAAACCTGAATAGTAAAGAGCGAATCGCTAAATTCTTTTCCTTTATACGGCACTGCGCGGAAACCAGCAGGAGCTTTTTCAACCAGCTGCTTATCATACGCCTTCATGCGGATAACGGCATGCGGACATACCATCGTACACTGCCCGCACTGGATACAGAGATCACTCTTCCAAATCGGGATACGTTCAGCAATTGCGCGTTTTTCATATTGAGTCGTTGCAGTGGGAAATGTTCCGTCAACAGGCATTTCGCTTACCTTTACGGCATCACCTTCATTCACGGCAATTTTCCCGAGAATATTTTTTACAAAATCAGGAGCATTTCCCATGGCGGCATGGCGGGTCAGTGTACTATTTGCTTCTGCCGGATAGCTTACCCGCTCAACTCCTTCAAGTGCCATATCAATTGTTTTGATATTCTTTTGAACGATCTCAGGTCCTTTTTTACCGTAAGATTTTTCAATGAACTTTTTAATAAGCTCAACAGCTTCGGCTTCAGGAAGAATACCGAAAATTTTAAAGAATGCGGTCTGCATAACAACGTTAATGCGGTTTCCCATACCTGCTTTTTCAGCAATTTTTACACCGTCAATAACATAGAATTTTGCTTCTTTTGCGATAATGTCCTTTTGAACCTCTACCGGTAAATGCTCCCATACCTCATCTTTATTCCAATGGCTATTTAAAAGGAAAGTGCCGCCCTTACGCAGGTTTTTCAGCATATCATAGGTTTCAAGGAAAGTGAATTTATGACACGCGATAAAATCTGCCTGTCCGATAAGATACGGCTTCCGTATTTTGCGTTTACCGAACCGCAGATGCGAAGTAGTAATAGAGCCGGATTTTTTCGAATCATAGACAAAATACGCCTGCGCGTTATTATCCGTTGCTTCACCGATAATTTTAATCGAGTTCTTATTTGCACCGACAGTACCATCGGAACCAAGACCGTAGAACATCGCTTGGTGCATTCCGCTGTCATCAAGATGGAAATGAGGATCGTAACAAATACTTGCACCGGTAATATCATCTTCAAGACCAACTGCAAAGCCGTGTTTTTTCTCTCCTTCCATATTGTCGAAAATACCCTTGACCATTGCTGGGGTAAATTCTTTTGAACCGAGTCCGTAGCGTCCGCCCAATACTGTAGGATAGTGAGTAAAGGGGCATTTTTTTGCTGCCTGCATTTCACCGATTGCAGTGCGGACATCTTCATAGAGCGGTTCACCGAGTGAGCCGGGTTCTTTTGTACGATCAAGTACCGTAATATGTTGAACGGTAGCAGGTAAGGCATTGACAAATGCTTCGGCACTGAATGGACGGTAAAGCCGGACTTTTAAAACACCGTATTTTTTGCCTTTGCTATTAAGATAATCTACAGTTTCTTCAACAGTATCAGCACCGGAACCCATCAGAATAATCACGGATTCGGCATCAGGTGCGCCGTAGTAGTCAAATAAATGATAGGCACGCCCGCTAATAGCAGCATATTTATCCATCACTTTTTGTACAATTGCGGGGGTTGCAAGATAGTATTTATTGACTGCTTCGCGTGATTGGAAGTAAACATCAGGGTTTTGTGCTGTTCCGCGCATAGATGGATTTTCAGGAGTAAGCCCGCGTGCTCGGTGCGCACGTACAAGGTCATCATCAATCATCTGGCGCATAACTTCATACGGGACTTCTTCAATTTTCTGAATTTCATGGGATGTTCTAAAACCGTCAAAAAAATGGAGGAAAGGAACACGGGCTTCAAGCGTGGAAGCATGCGCAATTAACGCCAGATCCATAACTTCCTGTACGGAGTTTGAAGCAATCATTGCCCAGCCGGTTTGCCGGCATGCCATAACATCTTGATGATCGCCAAAAATGGACAGAGAACTTGTTGCCAATGCACGGGCTGCAACATGGAATACAGTACTTGTTAATTCACCTGCAATCTTATACATATTCGGGATCATCAACAAAAGTCCCTGTGATGCGGTAAAGGTTGAGGATAAAGCTCCCGTAGTAAGTGCGCCGTGTACAGCACCTGCAGCACCGCCTTCAGATTGTAATTCTACAACTTTCGGAACAGTTCCCCAAATATTAGTCTTTCCACGGGCGGAATACTCATCGGCAACTTCCCCCATTGGGCTTGAAGGTGTGATAGGGTAGATTGCAATGACTTCGCTCAACGCATGAGCAACATGACCGGCGGCTGTATTACCGTCAATCATTACAAGATTTTTTTCAGGCATAACATCGTCCTTATTAAGTATAGTGTGTGAAATGAGAGGGATGTGCAAAAGCGATTACTTTCTGTCATTGGTATTGCTACCGGCAGCACCATCCCAGCGAGTTTAAAATTAAGTCTTTAATATGGTAGTAACTTAATTTTAAACATTGCATCTAACTCTAAGGGAACTGACAAAGACATGGAGTTTTAGGCAGCTCTCTTTATAAAAAGATACTCCTTTCATGCAAATTTTTCAAGACTTAATCTCAGATAAATCAGGGATTTATACGTTACAAGAAATATTGCCTACGAAATAGGGATTTACCTTGTGCATACCGTCTTTTTGTATACCCATTGCAAATATTCGGCATTAACAGAGAGACAGGTGCCCAATATTTATCGGCTTGTTATCAGCTGTGCTGATGGGACACTTCTAAAAATCCAACCGAGTTTTTAGAGAACCCTATAGTTTAATAAAAATAAGTATGAAGACTTGTTCGTAGTACTGATATGTAGTATCATAATATTGTGAATACGAAGCAACAAAAGATATGTTGTGCAATCTTCAAAGATCCTGTTCAACCAACTATTGAGTGGCAGGATATTGAAAATCTTTTAAAATCCTTAGGTGCTTCCATTTCGAGGCATTTCAGAGGGAAATAGCTCTCGTGTACGAATAGAATTGAATGGAGAAAGAGCTGTTTTTCATCGTCCGCA
>JBQMYN010000090.1:0-8568 GCA_052173475.1 Treponema sp. | reverse complement strand
GTGTAGATTGCGTGGTTTGGACAATAGACACAATCTACATTTTCGAGTTTAAGCTGACTAGCAACGGCAGTGCGGAAGATGCAATCAAACAGATACAAGAGAAGAACTATGCGGCACCGTATACGGCAAGCGGGAAGAATCTCGTGCTGATTGGAAGCAGTTTTGATGAACAAGCACGGACGATTAAGGAGTGGGCGGCAGCCGCTGGATAATGGGGAGCTGATTCAATAGGTCTATACAGAAAAAGCCGATACGCTTTCAGTTTTGGATAGCCCCGTTCTCTACTGCGTTTTGTTCGGACTCCTTGAGATTTGCATCCAAATAAGCTATACTCACACCAAAAGGGACTAGGCATCTTTAAAACTCTGTTAGATTTTTAGATATGCCATCTATACGGTGCGGAGGTGTGAATATGGGCGTATTACGCGCAATGGATTTATTTGAAGCATATAAAAAAGGAAAGCTGCCTGTGGATAACGGATATATTGTGTCCTCTTTTTTTAAAGATTATTCGGCATATACTATTTATGAAATTGTTTCTTATGCTACATTAAAAGATATCTATGCCAGCGGAAACGCATTAACATTTCAAACGAACGGTAAGAAATTATTTTTGTTTGTTGAACCGGAAAATTATGCGCATAAGTCCATTGAACCATACTGCCGCGAAAAGGGGTATTATGTGCCGCTTCGATTTAAAGATTCGAATATCATAACCACAAGAAATCAAACGAAAATTATTTATGGAAAAAAAGCTCAGGATGCCTTATCTGCTTTTACTGTTGTAAAACCAGAGGGTATTAACTTTGCTTTTTTGTTCTATCCGCTGCCGGACGTATTTAAATCCCTTGCGTTATTTTTTCAGCAGACGCTTAATAAAGAAGCAGGTATTCCCATTCGGGATGCAAAACGGGCCGCGCAAGAGATCGCTCTTTTAAGCTCGCAAGTTCTTCCTTGGATACACACAAATGGATAATTGCCTGTGTACGGATAGTCCCGTGCAAAATGCCTATCTTATTGGTCTTGCAGGGCAATCGTGTTCCGGTAAAAATGTTGTTGCCGATATACTGCAGCAGCGCGGCTTTTTGGTGATTGATGCTGATGCAGTGAGCAGAACTGTACTGCGCCGGCATACGGCAGAGCTTATAAGCCGATACCGCAGTGCGGCAGCCCATAAGGGTATCATGCTGCAAACTGATACCGGAGCACTCAATACACGTGCCCTTGGACAGCTGCTTTTTGCAGATACGGAACTTTTAGCCGCACATGAAGCATATATTTTGCCGAAAATTGAGCAGGCAATACAGCAGCTCATTGATGCACAGACCGCAGAACCGCTGTTACGTCCAATAGTTCTGAATGCGCCGACCCTGCATAAAACTTGTTTCTTACACCGCTGCCGTTTTATTCTGTATATTGAATCGCCGTATCTTATTCGTTTTTTCCGCTGCATAAAACGCGACAACCTCAGCTGCAAAGAAATTTTTTTCCGATTTTTACAGCAAAAGAATTTCTTATCTCAATACCTTGTACGAAATGCCGATGATATTATCAGAATAAAAAATCGAGGATCCGTTAAAATGCTTGAGAGAATAATCAGCCGGGTTCTTATGGAAAAGGGTTTGTAAGGATAATCATGGAACAGAAAAAAATTTTATGGGTTATTTTATCAGTTAGTGTATTTGTGCTTGTGATTTTCGGGGTTGCGCTTTTTTTGTATTCGCCTTCCCGTGCGCAAAATACCGCGGTATTAGACAAGGATATTATATCTTATGAAGGTAATGCCTATCCGCAGACAGCAGTTGATCCCGAAAAATGGACTCGTGAGCCGGATAAAATTGCTGAACTGGATAAAAGTGCTTCCCCTGCAATTGAAAACATTATTAATCTGAATATTGTTGCAAACGATCCGGCTGCTGCTGAGCAAAAAGGTATTGATGTATCAGGATTAACTGAACAAGAGCAGATGCATGCGGATAACAGCGAACAAGATGCCTTACCTGCGAAACTGGCGGAAGGCATTGGCATTACTGCACAGCGTTCTGAAAAACCGGTTGAAAGCCAGCCTCAAGTTGTAGCAAAGCCGGCTGTGCAGCCTATTCAAAAGAAGCAGGTAAAGCCCGCTGTAGAGAAAAAAACTGTACCGCAAAAAAAGCCCGTTCAAGCACAAAAGCCTAAAACTGCTAAAAAAGAACCGGCTTTACAGAATCAAACGCTCTATTGGGTTCAAACAGCATCGCTTGCAAGCAGAATTAATGCGGAGCGGGCGCGTGATGTGCTTGCAGCCGAACACATGAAGGTTGAAATTTTTACAAAGGAAACCTCGGCAGGACTTACGCACCGTGTCCGTGTTGGTCCGTTTAGCAATCATACAGAGGCCTCCTACTGGCTGAAAAATATCCAGAAGATGAAAGGCTTTGAGCATAGCTATATGTTAGAAGAGCAGATAAAAAGCTAGCCGTTTCTTATTCCATGTTGATATAAAGAGGTATGAACTATACCTCTTTTTTTTATAATAAAAAACGTATTATATGTACGCTTTTTTTGTGTTGTTTTCCGCTGCTGTTTGCCCGTACTGCATTTTCAGCAAAAATTCCCGATCTGTACAGCGGCTTGTTTGATGATTCTGATTGTACCGCCGAAAACGGCTGCGGCGAGTTTGAAGACAATGTACCTGAATCAAATGATACTTCTGTTGATGAGTCAAGCGATGAAGCCTTTTCCTATGCAATCCGGTATAAGCATAATTTGCATCATGGTGCTCGTATTACCGGTGCTGTTTCCGGCGGTGGATATGACTGTTTCCTTCAGCTTCAATCTCCCTATCCTATGCCATATTTTGAACTCAATGTAAAGAATTTTGGTATGGGAATTTATCCGCTTTTTGCTCTCCAGAAAAAATATCCAGAAAAAAATATTCCAAGTCTTTTTGCAGGCACGGGCAGTTTAGCTTTTGGTAATTTACTCTCAATTGTACAAAAACCTGCTATCACTTTTATAAAACCTGATGCGCCGGTATTTTCTTTTGCTCGGAATGATTTTGTCCGTGTGGGACAAAGCAATCAGGGGATGCATTATGCTGTTTCTCTGACCGGTAAAGAATGGGCAGGCGCATTTGTTGCTTCTCCTGAAAGAAAACAAAAGCGGATGCAGTACGGAGTTTACACCGGCTGGCAGAAGAAAAATCTTATCCATCAGGGACTGCACCTTGGTGTGCAGCAGTTTATTGGTTTTACTCCGTTTATTCCCGAAAAGCGTTCTGCCGTTTTCCCTGAGAGAATGCAGTATCATAGCATTGCAGCTCTTCGCTTTTTATTGAAGCATCCGAATATCGCCTGCGATACAACAGGAATATGCAGTGTGAGTACAGAAAAACAGGTTTCCGGAAGTGTTAGGACGCATCTGCATGGGTTTTACCGGTATGCAGGTATGCACTGGGATTTTAACTATGTACATTCCAATCACATTGCATGGAAAGGAAAGCAAGAAAAGCAACAGATTTTTACTGCTTTGCGTCCGTATATGGAAATCGGAATTTTTTCGCTGTATGGCTTGTATTCGTATCAGAACGGTATGCACGGCTATGGAGTATCAGCACATATAAAAAAACCTATTGTCCGCTGGAAAGGTGAATGGATTTTCCGTACACAGATGCATACGCTCACTACGGCTATTACCGTTATTGGGCAGTCTGAATGGTTTGCTTCTGTCTGCTATTTTGATAAAGCAGGGATAAAAGCTGCCGTTCGCTTGCAGGATCAGGCAGTGAATCCGCTCATGGTGAAAGACTATACTTTTTCTGCATATACAATGTTTAGAATCGCTGACGGGCTTTCATGCGGGTTAAGCAGCTCCTGTACACAAAAAACTGTTTCAAAAAAGCTTAGGAAGAATAAATCGCCGATTGAAGTTTTTGCATATACAGCACCTGAATACGGGGGAAAAGCATTTTTAGCACTGCAAAAAGAAGGCATCGGTCGGACTCATACTGGTAAAATTGAATTTTCCGCTAAAAGCATACCGCCGTATTTTGATTTTTCAATAAGTTATACACTTAAAAAGTGATATTTTACGTTTTATCGTAAAAGAGTTGGGTGCTTTTCCTACAAAATATGGTATCCTCTTAGCGAGTATGCAAATATGATAGGGGTGTTCTAATTTTCGAGGTGAGTTCGGTGTAACCGCAGCACCTATTCGGCAGTTGGAATTTTGACCCTCTGTTATCGCTCACATATATTTTAACTCGCTGGGAGATGTAGTTATGTGCTGCTGTAACGCTTATTAAGAAATACGGGACTTTCTAAAAGGGAAAACCTCAGATGATTTGATTGAAGTTCTGCATAGAACACAAGACCTCTATGGGTATATCCCGAAAGAGGTAATATCAATCGTATCAGCTGGATTGAGCATTCCTGTTTCTGCAATTTATGGTGTTGTAACATTCTATTCACGATTTAGCCTTGTACCGAAAGGAAAATATGCGGTGTCTGTATGTATGGGGACTGCCTGTTATGTAAAAGGCTCTCAAGAGGTGATGAATGAATTTTCATCGCTTTTAGGCATTGGTATAGGAGAAACAACAGAAGATTTACTTTTTTCATTAATTGAAACGCGCTGTGTTGGTGATTGCGCTCATGCGCCAGTAGTTATGATCAATGATACCGTCTATCCTAATATCACAAAAGAGAAGGTAAAAGCACTTATTGCAGAGGTTAAGGAGGCATAATATGCGGTTTATGGAAATGCTTGATTCAATTAAAAACCGGATATATCCTATCTTATGCGATCAAAAAAAGCAAGATAGCCGTTATATTGTTGACGAAAACGGTATTCGGCTGAGCGGAACTTTTTTTGAAAAGCAAACCCGGCTCGCATTAAAAAACTATGACATTATTGATCCGCAAAATATCGAGGAATATATCGCAATGGGCGGGTACTATGCACTTGAAAAAGCCCTATTTACTATGCAGCGGAAAGATATTATTGACGTGATGAAAGCTTCAGGCTTGCGGGGTAGGGGAGGGGCAGGCTTTCCTACCGGACGTAAATGGGAGGGGGCCTTTAATCAGAATACGGCAGTAAAATATATTATCTGTAATGCTAACGAAGGAGACCCCGGTGCTTATATGGATCGCTCCATTCTTGAGGGGGATCCCCATGTTGTTATTGAAGGTATGGCGATTGCAGCATATACGGTAGGAGCTTCATACGGATATGTATATGTACGGGCGGAGTATCCTAAGGCGGTAAAAATGCTGAAACACGCAATCGCAGCGGCAAAGGAACGCGGGTTGCTCGGGGCCCATATCATGGGTTCCGATTTTTCTTTTGATTTGCAAATACGGCTTGGGGCAGGTGCTTTTGTCTGCGGTGAAGGGACTGCTCTGATTAAATCTATTGAAGGAAAGCGCGGTATGCCGCAGGCAAAGGTATACAGGACAACCGAACGGGGGCTTTTTGAATCTCCTACGGTATTGAATAATGTGGAAACATTTGCAAATGTGCCGCTCATTATCAATCATGGTGCTGACTGGTTTAGAAGTTTCGGTACGGAAGATTCTCCGGGTACAAAGGTATTTGCGCTAGTCGGTAAGGTGGTAAATGCCGGATTAGTGGAAGTGCCGATGGGTAAAACCATCAATGAAATTGTAATGGATATCGGCGGCGGTGCTCCAAATGGGAAAAAAGTGAAGGCAGTACAAACTGGCGGACCGTCAGGAGGCTGTATTCCTCAACGTCTTTTTGATACAAAAGTTGATTTTATTTCGCTGGCTGAAATAGGCTCTATTATGGGATCAGGCGGTATGGTTGTTATGGATGAAGATGATTGTATGGTAGATATTGCAAAATTCTTCATGAAGTTTACTGTCGATGAATCATGCGGAAAATGTACCCCTTGTAGAATAGGCAATAAGCGGGTGTTGGAAATTCTTGATAGAATTACCGGCGGTTCGGGTGTTCCTGAGGATTTGGATTTGCTTGATGAGCTGTGTCAGGTGATTACTGATACGAGCTTATGCGGGTTAGGGAAAACGGCAACTACACCGGTGATTAGTTCACTCTATTATTTTAAAGACGAATATGAATCGCATATTGCCGCAAAAACCTGTACTGCTGGAGTATGTAAAGGGCTTTTAAAATACTTTATTACCGATAAATGTATCGGGTGCAGATTATGTAAGCGACAGTGTCCGGTAGATGCCATTACCGGAGAGGCAAAGCAGCGGCATGTTATTGATACGGAAAAATGTATTAAGTGCAATACCTGCCTTTCAAAATGCCCTGTAAAAGCAATTATACTGCATTAAAGGAGACTTACATGATACATCTTACAATTAATGGCAAAGACGTACAGGTAGAAAAAGGAAGTACGATTCTAGAAGCTGCAAAAAAATACATATTACGATTCCGACGCTGTGTCATTTAAACTTACATACACTTGGATTTGTCAATAACGAAGCAAACTGCCGTGTCTGTATGGTTGAGCTTGGTGATAAAGGTTCCTTAGTGCCAGCCTGCAACACACTTGTAAAGGAAGGAATGGTTATACGCACAGATACGCCGAAGGTTCTGCGCTCCCGTAAGGTTAATATCGAACTGCTCCTTTCAAACCATCCTGCGGATTGTCTTGTGTGTGGGAAAAATGGAAACTGTGAATTGCAAGATTTAGCGCGCCTTGCTGGAATTAAAAAGATTCGCTACACAGGAGAGCGCATTGAGTATGCGCAAGATACCAGCTCATTATCGCTTATCCGCGATCCGAATAAATGTATTTTATGTAAACGCTGCGAGACCATGTGCAACCGTGTACAAACAGTAGGTACGCTGACGGATATTGGTAGAGGATTTCCGACGGTTATCGGGACAGCATTCAGTGAACCGATGATACAAAGTAATTGTACCTATTGCGGACAATGTTTAGCGGTATGTCCGACCGGTGCACTCAAAGAAGTCTCCAATATTCGTGATGTAGTAAGTGCATTGTCTGATCCTAAAAAGACCGTTCTTGTACAGACTGCTCCTGCTGTCCGCGTTGCACTTGGAGAGGCATTTGGAATGGAAGCCGGCAGTATTGTTACCGGAAAAATGGTTGCAGCCTTGCGGCGTATCGGCTTTGATTATGTGTTTGACACTGATTTCGGTGCTGATTTAACAACAATGGAGGAGGCTGCCGAGTTTGTTAGCCGATTTACTAAAGGTGAGCGGTTGCCTATTATTACGAGCTGTTGTCCTAGTTGGGTGAATTTTTTTGAGCATAATTTTCCTGATATATTGGATAAGCCGTCTACATGTAAATCCCCGCATGAAATGTTCGGAGCGGTCGCAAAGTCATATTTTGCAGCACAAAAGAATATTGATCCGAATAATATAGTGGTAGTTTCTATTATGCCGTGCATTGCAAAGAAGTCGGAGGCAGCCCGCTCTGAATTAAGCTGCGATGGGCTTGCAGATGTGGATTATGTATTAACCACACGCGAGCTTGCAAATTTGATTAAAGATTTTGGTATTGATTTTGCAGCATTGGAAAATGAAGAGTTTGATGATCCGTTAGGAGAATCTTCAGGGGGCAGGGGTACTGTTCGGTGCTACCGGCGGTGTTATGGAAGCTGCCTTACGGACAGCATACCATATTATTACCGGCAAACATCTTGCAGCACTGGAATATACGGAATTGCAAGGCTTGGAAGGTTTTAAGGAAACGCAAATTGATATTGAAGGAACTGTTGTTCGGGCAGCTGTTGTTAGCGGACTTGGAAATGCTCGCAAGCTGATAAATGATATAAGAGACAAGAAGTGTGTCTATGATATTGTAGAAGTGATGGCATGTCCGGGCGGCTGTATTGACGGAGGTGGGCAGCCATTTTTACGAGGTGATATTGAAAAGCTTAAAAAATGGATGCAGGCAATCCATGCGGAAGATAGAGGTAAGTCTATCCGGCTTTCATACAAAAACCCTTCTATAAAGAAAATTTATGAGGAGTATCTTGGAAGTCCGGGCGGCGAAAAAGCTCATCATCTTTTGCACACACATTTTACTGCGAGAGGGTAGGCATAAGTGCCTTAATATAGAGGGAACAGGGATGTCAATGCGGCGAGTTTAAAGTAAGGAAACTGTCAAACCATCACAGTTTTTTGACAGTCCTGTTCACTTTGCTCACCTGTTTCCTTAGATTTATATGTGATGTTATACTAATACATGTACAAGGACGTACATGTATTAGCCACGAGTTTCGGCATCGCCGAAACAATGTTGTGCTGACAGGATGTCAGTGATTCCAAACAGTATTGAGTTTTTCTAACAAAAAACTCAAAGTTCAGGAATGAACACGGGCGTTCATTCCTGAACGATGCCATCCATGGCGGTTCTGATAGTCATTATTGTATAAAGACTTAATTTTAAACATCGCAAGTTGCATCCACAGAAAACTTCTAAAAACTGAAGTTTTTAGAAGTTTCCCCTACAAGCTTTGTTGCTGAAAAGGACTATACCGATGATTCATAGAGCAACCCCGTCCAGCCACTCCATTATCAATTAGATTGACGAGTTATACCATCTCATTTCAAGAT
>JBQMYN010000089.1:0-8683 GCA_052173475.1 Treponema sp. | reverse complement strand
GAACGGGAAGCTACAGACGTTATTTATATAAACTAATTTTGATTACTTACTTATCTGTTATGGTGATATGTTCTATCTTCATAATGAACTCCTAAAAAATATTTTTATTATGCAATTATAAAAGATTGCCGATGCGTAACACAAATGAGGAGGGATAACTATATGAAAAGACTTGACATTAAATATCACTAGTGATAATATTTATACATTCTAAAGACAAGGAGGTTTTGATTTATGCGCAAGCATAAAAAAAAGCCGTATAAGCGGATGGCTAAATACGGCAGGTGTTTCCTAGAGTTATTAGCAGTACTGGCAAACATTGTAACAATTCTAGGATTTATATTGAGCCTGATTAAAAAATAATCAGTTCGGTTGGCTGGTTAAAACCAGTCAGCCCTTATTATGCTAATTTTAAAGGAATATGTCAAATGGAAATTAGATTAAAAGGATTCAAAGCTTATTTGTATATAACAATCTTAGCATTAGGTGTTATAAATTTTGGGTTCCATATTTTTAAGTATTTTTTGGGGTGGTAAGCAATGACTACAAATGAAGTTGCAAAAAAGGCAGACTGTAGCACAATTACTGCAAGAAAATGGGCTTTAGAAAATGGAGTATCGTATGCAGGTAGTGATAGGGCTAAAATTTACTTGTGGAGCCAAGAGGATTATGAGAGATTTATAGCCCGTCCAAAACGTGAAAAGCAAAAAAAATGAACTACAGTAGGGGCAGGCTTATTCCTGCCCTTATGACCGCATACCTTAAAATCTCCTACTCCCTCTATCGTTTTACTCCGCCGAGTGTATCAGCCCAGTTTTCAGGATAGTGGCTGTAATAGGTTTCTGCACGTTTTTGGTCTTTCCGTGCTTTTAAGTTGCCATACACAGAGGAAATACCGACCAGCAGTACATAAAACCAGCCTAATCTTCGGGATTGGCGGCTATGCCCACATTCATGGCGGATTATCTGCTCATACTCAAGTATAGTTCTTTCCGGTTCTGCATGAATACAAATATACCTGCCAAGTGAAAAGCCTGATAGATAATTATATATGACACCTTTCCTTTTTTTTCCAACATATACAACGGTATAAAACTCATCGGCGATAAGCGGCTCTTTATAAGAATGGTACCACAGTATATGGACTATAAGCCAGCCGAGCAGCGTCTGCGGAAAACACCATGTCCAGTCAATAAAAAAAGAAAAGCAGTGCTTTCAGTTTATTAGTATTCACAGGGATAAACTCCTTATCATAAGTATTTTGACAATGAGTATACAGCATAAAAAGGGCGTAACACAAAAAAGGCTGATTATCAATTTTGATAAACAGCCTTTCATCGTTTGGAATTAAAATAAAAGATAAGGAGAGCAATTTGATATGTTTGTTCAAATGCCGGCATAATCTCATTTTTACTATTTTTAACGAAACATTACAACGCTATTTGCAACCGTTGTTTTAATGCGCTTTGCAGTTCTTGAGAAAAATTGAGGTTTGCATTTTCCGCCGCTTCCGCAAGCCAAGCCGGTAGTGTTACATTTTTACGGA
This sequence comes from Treponema sp., assembly GCA_052173475.1. Lineage (GTDB taxonomy): Bacteria > Spirochaetota > Spirochaetia > Treponematales > Treponemataceae > Treponema. The sequence goes on along the minus strand of JBQMYN010000089.1, from coordinate 7,137 downwards.
TTGCTTTGTTTTCAGCTATAGCCCTATATCGAGTTGTATCAGCTCTGATTATTGAGAGTATATCATTTTTTTTATGTGCTATTTGCTGTTGCGGTGTCGCTTTAGTAATTTCAAATTGTTCATCTTCTGCTACACACAACCATGCCGCCATCGCATCTTCGATTTGCTCTATAGCATCTTGTAAATTTCTGCCGGTCGTTATACAGCCTTTCAGATCAGGAACACGCGCATACACAGTGCCATCTTTTTCTGTAAAAATTGCAGTATAAGCATATTTCATTTTTTTGCTCCTTGTTTAATTTCTTTTTGAATGTACCGCAAGTCATTTTTGTTGAAATCATGCCGTTTTAAAGGAATAGAGCATTTTAATTCAGCATTGCAATAAATATCGTGATTTCCGCCGTGCCGTTTAAAAACATATCCTGCTTTTTCCAATTCTTTTATAGCTTGCATTCGTTCATTCATACTGCTATTATACTTATTTTATGCGCATTTTTTCAAGTGTTCCTAATCGTTTTTACACCTTATTCTCAAAAAAGCAAATATCAGGATATTTATGGAACAATAGCTTTTTCTTGAGTTTGTATACGTCGGTCTTAACGCCTTTGACATCTTCGTATATCGTTTTGCCGTCTTTGGTATATTTGAAGTCGGCTCTGTAGTATACCGCTCTGCCACCTTTTTCGGTTTTGGGGATTAGTAAGCATTTCGGCTGGAGTTCAAGGTTGGTGATTACGCCGGTTTCTTCAAGCATCTTCAATTCGTGATACCGATTCATTTCTGCCATGCTGTCAAAAGTAATTCCGTCTGCCGTCCGGCGTTCCTTGCTTACGACGTTGTATTTATGCACTTTGCGGAACATTTTTACCTTCCAACCCAGTAGTATTTATTATCGATTTCTATATCATACCCTACAGGTGCATCACGCAGCATCATTAACACTGACTTAAATTGCTTTGCACTGATTTTCAACTCTGATCGGATATTTTCACTGGTCAGCCCATTTGGTGCAGCTGTTTTTAAAAGATTGACAATACGCACTGCATCAGTTTTCGTACTGTTCACCGCTACCTTTATGTTACTCACTCTTTTATCTCCCGTTTAATCGATTCAATAAGCTATTGTTTTTCTATCGGACTATTACCAATCAATACTGCTGCATTGCAGCGCAATGAGCATGTTGCCCGTACATTGAACGGGTGATCAATAACGGATAAGCCGTATTGTTTGATAGTACCCTTTGTCTTTGGTATTCGATGCGCAAGCTGTCCGGTAGTCCAGTCTATTTTTTTACCGCACACTACACAATGCCAATTATCGCGGTTGAAAACATACAAGCGGGTTTCTTTTATTGTCATGGTTGTTTATCCATGATTTATTAAGTGCGTTACATGACCTTTTAAAAGCGGTCTGTGTGAACGTTCGGAACGAATAAGCCCCGCTTTTTTTTCTGCCGGTTTTGTTTGTTTCTCTTTCCCTTTTTCTATGTTGTTTTCTGCTGTTTCAGATTTTTAAGCCGGTGTCGGTATAGGCGATAATTTCCGCGCTTTCTGCTCCGTGGGTAATGGTTCCCGGAATGAGTTCTTTTGTCCCTCCAAGCGTGAGTGCAATCGACTGTGCAATAGTCGTTTTGCCGGATTTATTCAAGCCTTGAATAACTTGGATACCTGAGCCGTGAAACGCTATTTCCGCTTGTTTGATTTTCCGCATATTGCGGATTTCGAGCTTTTGTAACAACATATTTGTCTCCTTAATGACGTGCTCTTTGTTTTACGAAACTTTCGGTTCAGTAACTCTGAACATACTTGTTTCTGTTTCTTTGCAGTACGTATCATACAAACCGGCTTTTTTTAACTTTTCCGAATCGACACTTTTTCACATTGACTTGGAAAATGAGATGGTATATTTCCCGGCACTTGCTCTTACTTTTGGCTCTTCGCTGCCGTTTTGCTGTTTAATAATTTTCAGTTTTATTGCTGAGACAATTTGTGCTTTTTTGTTTTCAAGGTCTTTCAGTTGCTGATTGATCAAAAGGTATTCTGCTGCAAGGCTTTCCGCGTGTGCATCAAGGACAATCGAGGCGGTTGAGCCTTCAAAAAGATCAGCGATAAGCTCGCTTTCTGCATCAATACCGGAAGGAGCGGGCATGACATCTTTTTCAATATAGTGTTCCCAAAACTGTTTTTCTGTTTCGATAAGAAGGCTGATAAAAGCCTCATCCCGCTGAATGACATAGTGGCAAAACTCGTGCCGCTCGATAAAATATGCTGATAGGATAAACCATGGTAAATTAAGCACTGCCATATAGTGCTGTACCTGTGCAAAGCTATCCGGTATTTCATGTGCAGAAAAGCCATCGCCGCGCTGTGTTGTTTTAATTTCATGCCCGCCTAAGCCGGAAAGCAGAATGCCGTTTATTTCTTTTGCTTCTTGAATGTATACAAGCCCGTCGATATTGGCACTCATAAAGGGGTGAATAACGGAGGTGAACATAACGGGGCATTCTTCGATAATAACGCCTAATGCCTCTTTTGCTTTTTCACGGATCGGCTGCTCAAGCCAACTGCCGCGCTCTGTCGCACCGTTACCGTCAAAATGGTTTAATCCCTTTTTGTCGAGATACACCGTGAGCGCACTTGCCCACTTGTTTAATCCCATGACCGCTCCGGCATCAGAGCCGCCAATGCTCTTTCTGCGCGCTAAAAGCCATTGGTCTTTTGTCATGCCTTTGGTAAATACATGCGATGTGTGGGTTGCAAGTAATTGTTTGTATAACGGTTCCATGTCTTTCCTCCTTATAGAATGGTTATCTCGCATCATATATCCTTACAGCGTTCAAGCTGCCGGGTAACTTCTTCAAGCCTTACGGTAAGACACTGTATGTCTTTTTCAATTTTATGCTTCCTTTTTTCTAAAACCGTAATTTCATTATTATTTTTTTGTCTGTTCTATTTGTTTAATGATTGTAGTGAGTACATTATCTATTCCGCTCATCATATTTTCTATTTGCTTGAAATAGTCCTTGCTGCTTCCATGCCGAATCGCGGTAACGCTTGTAAACATTGCGCCAAAAAATATACAGCCGCCTATCGTTGCGAAAAAAAATCATGCTTTGCATTGCATTTTTATAACGATCGTGTATTGCTTGCCCTTCCATTTTTAGCGTTCGGCTTTTGCTCGTATCATCGCAAATATCCATGCTGTTATTCCCTCCCGTCCGTCAATAAAAATCTCTTTCCGATACGCCGTAATAGGCGTATTTGTCTAAACTTGCTTTATAGTCTTTTACTGCCTCTGTATATTCTGCACTGGTAAGTATTTCAGTTTGTAAATCGGATATATCCCATATACAAGCGTCTAGTGCTTCAAGTTCTTCATTAGTACATTCTTCTATGTGGTCTGCACGGATAATTTCCATTGCATCAGTATTGTATTCTACTTGTAAACCGTCATAATCAACGTACCAATCAAAACGCTGTTTTATAATCCATCCGTTAGATAGTCTGATTTCTATCAAGCCCGTTTCATAGTCGATTGTTAGGATTTCTTTTTGAATAGTGATCATTGGTTATTCTCCAATCATCAGCGATGCTGTACATTTGAAGATTGCAAGCCGTCTACCCGTAGGGGAGCGCGGTACAATTTGCACCGGCACCTCTCGCCCTCTTACGCTTTTACCAATATCCACATAGGCATAAAAATTCCGGTCGGTATATTCTTCCCCTTACCGGTTGTATTGCTGCATCTGTTTTTGAGCATACATCAGTGCTTCAAATATTTCCGGCATAATCCATCCATCAATAATATCAACGCAAAAATAGCAGCGGGAATGCCGATAAATTTCCGTGATAATGTTTTCCTTTTCTTTTGCCATAATTGAGTTTTTAGAACCTCTCACCAACATAAAGGGATCAAAGAACATATCAGACTCGTTTGCCGGCTCAAGATATGCTGCTATGTACCGCTTGTTGGTAATTTCAAGAGGACTTTCGATAAGGCTTATTGTGATCTGCCTCATTCCATCCCTTTTCTTTGAATCCACTGAAAACCGATATGCGGGAAATTTCTTTTTTAAATCAGCGCGTATAATCGCGGCTATTTTTGTGATACTTAAATCAGGATCGTACTATTTGCCATGCTTTCATGGTTATGTCTCCTTGCAATTAACCGCCGCAGTATTTACGGCGGTTAAAGTTGTTGTTATGCGGTAAGTTTTTTCACGTTCTGTATGCTGCTTTTACTTCTTCTAATGTCATTGTTTTATTAAAATAGGTCATAGGTGCTGCATTCTTCTGTTATCTCTTGCAAAGATAAAAAAAAGCATGTAAGATTAAATGGTGGCTTATCTTACATGCTTTTACAAACGAATGCGCATAGTAGTACCCAAGCGACTGAATAAATAAGCCACCAAATTTATTCAGTCGTTCGAAATATGGGAAAATCACGAAAATACGCATGAGCTTATTCTCGTGGCTTTATATTTCCGGTATGTAAAATAGCCCGTAACAACCTCGCCGAAACTGAGTGTTGTCCAGTGCTATTTTCTCATAGAGTTTCCTACAATCAGAAAACTGTTTTGTGTGATTTTTTAGTGTAGATAGGATAAGTCGATTACTTTCTTTAATTTGTGAAAATATCTTTTTTTTACGTAGTTTTACCTCTAAAAACGGAAGTTTTTAGAGGTGAGTTTTGCTCACCGGTTTTCCTTAAGCTTTATTTGCGATGTTGAGATGAAAAATGTACTTCCTTGTACATTTTTCATCGACGAGTTTCAGCATCGCCGAAACATTGCTGTACTGACAGGAGGTCAGTAGTTCCAAACAGTATTGAGTTTTTCTAACAAAAAACTCGGTACTGCTTAGAACCACCGCCATCCATGGCGGTTCTGATAGTCATTACTGTATAAAGACTTAATTTTAAACTCGTTATCAGCTTTGCTGATGAGGGTGTCATTGCCGTTGGCAAAAAGTAACCAACTTTTTGCAACAGCATACCACCGGCAATGACATCCTCAATAACTTCCCCGATTTCCTATTGTATAATGCCGCAAAGCACTTAGCGAACACTTAATAGCGAAAGCAGAATACAGCACCAAGCGGCAGATGATCTGAATAGCCTGTTCCTTTTGCAACATCAAAACGAATCGGAATACCATTTTCCGTAATAGGCGGCTCGTGTAATACATGGAAAGTGCATAACGAGATTCCGCTGCTATTCTCTTTGCTGTAAAAAATATGATCTATTTTTTCCCAGCAGTTTTTAAAAAAATAGCTGCCCTCAGGTTGTGTATGCTCTACTGCTTGCCCGCAATAGTCTGAAGAAAGCCAGCATACTGCCTCCTGCTGCAAATACGAAAACTCAGAAAGCGTTTGATTAAAATCTCCACATACAATATACGGAATATGCGGCAGCTGTTGACCCTGATTATGCAAAATAGTATACAGTTGCTCCTCCTGCTTCATCCGTATCTCAGTGCTATTATCCATACCAGTCTTTGATTTCCAATGTACAGCAAGAATCCGTACCGGTCGCGGCTTTTTTTGTGTACCGGTTTCTATAACGGTTTCAATCATCGGACGTAAAAAACGGCGGTACCCGCCAGTAAGATAGTAAAAGTGATAAGAAGTAATAGGGTATTTACTGAGTAATACTGTATTAAATGCTTCGGCACCAGTTTTAGGGCAGGAAACTGCATAGGGATAGGATTCACCTGCGGGAAGCTGCTTACAAAAATCTTCAATAACCCGATCATTTTCTATCTCTTGCAGTACAAGAATATCAGGCAGCGTATCTTTCGCACCGCCAAGCTTTTCATTAAGCTGTGAAACAGTTTCCTTCAGCCGCTTCAATCTGCTCCGGTATTTTGTTTCTGTCCATAACGACTTACTCCCTTTGAATGCCGGAAACTCCGTTCCATCCTGCACTGCATCAAAAAATGTTTGGGTGTTATAGGTAACAAGAGAAAGTGTTTTATCCGGCAGCTTTATGGTACCGGCAGTACAAGATAGTACAATACTGCAAAATGTAGCGAAAATACCAATACGAAGCAGTATGGACACTGAATTTTTATTCATAGGAACCTCCATAGGCTTTCTTACGCCTTAGCAGATAAAATGGCAAGTATTCACAAAAAAATATTGCAATAATCCCTATATTTTCAAAAGGTACTATCCATGGTATACTACAACTATGAACGTTACACGGAAATTACCGATCGGCGTACAAAGTTTTAAAGATTTACGAGAAAACATTTTTTATATGTTGATAAAACAGCGTTTATCTGGAAACTTACCCAAGGAAGCAATCCATATTTCTTAAGCCGTCCGCGGCGATTCGGCAAGAGTCTCTTTCTTTCCACATTAGCGGCGTACTTTCTGGGTCAAAAAGAACTATTCAAAGGATTGTACCTTGAGCAGGCAGAAGAAGAATTGGCTGCACAAGAACAGCGAAGTGCGTGGCAAGAATATCCGGTACTCTATCTGGATTTTAATACAGGGCAATATGATACAAAGCAGTCGCTAATAAGCCAGATAAATTTGCTTTTAAGCCAATTTGAGGAAGTCTATGGAACAAATAAAAACGAAGAAGAAGTATCGCAACGTTTTGCAGGAGTTATCAAACGAGCCTATCAGCAAACCGGCAAACAGGTGGTTATTCTGGTAGACGAGTACGATAAACCATTGCTTCAGACAATGGGAGTAAATGAAGCACTGAACAAAGACTACCGCAACATACTCAAAGCATTTTACTCGGTCATTAAAACCTGCGATGAGTATATCCGCTTTGCCTTTTTAACCGGCGTAACAAAATTCAGTAAAATCAGTATCTTTAGCGATTTGAACAACCTCCGCGATATATCCATGGAAAAACACTATGCCGGTATTTGCGGAATCACGCAGAACGAACTGGAAACGAACTTTCAACCTGAAATACACGCACTTGCCGATGCACAATCCTTAACCTATCCTGAAACATTGAAAGCCTTAAAGCACTGGTATGACGGCTATTTGTTTCATCCGGCAGGAGAAGGGATGTACAATCCATTTAGCGTATTAAATGCGTTTGTAAAGGAAGAATTAGGCAGTTACTGGTTTTCGACGGGAACACCGACTTTTTTGGTCAATTATCTAAAAGAAG
>JBQMYN010000088.1:0-8755 GCA_052173475.1 Treponema sp. | reverse complement strand
TAAAAAAAGACGGCTGGTATTTACAATCCACAATAGGCTCTCATTATCATTATGTACACGATTCTAAAAAAGGAAAAGTTACAATTCCATTTCATGGTAATAAAGAACTGTCAAAATATGTTGTAAATAGTATTTTGAAACAAGCAGGCTTAAAGGAGTAAAGAATGTATATATATCCTGCATTTTTTTATAAAGATGATGACGGTTATTCAGTTGTTTTTAAAGATTTAGAGCTTGCGACCGGCGGCTCTACTTTACAAGAAGCCTTACTAATGGCTGAGGAAGCATTAACAGGCAGAGTGTATCTTATGCTGCAAGATGGTGAAGCCTTACCGGAAGCATCAGAAATTGAAACTATAATAAAACCGCAAGATGCCGATTTTGTTACTCTCATAAAAACCGATAAAAAATATTTGATACAAGATAAAAGTGTGCGTAAAAATGTAACGTTACCGGCTTGGCTTGCGGAAGCGGCGGAAAATGCGAACCTCAATTTTTCTCAAGAACTACAAAACGCATTGAAACAACGGTTGCAAATAGCGTTGTAATTTTATTAAAAATAGTAAAAATGAGATTATGCCGGCATCTGAACAAACATATCAAATGATCTCCTTATCTTTTATTTTAATTCCAAATACTGTGGTATGGAATAGTCAATAGTAGTTCAGTGCCTAAATACCCTAAATGTATTTAAGCAGCACCTTTTTTAGCTGCTATTTTTCTGTATACCAGTGGCGGTAAGCCGTCGGGATTTACCGTCGTTACACGCTTGGTGTTGTAATAGGCGAACGTATATCGCCAGACGATAGTCTTGACTTTCTCCGTCGTCAGTTTTGTTGTATCAAGCTGATCAAGCTTTTCCTTTTTCAGCGTCGCAAACCAGCTTTCCATCCGTGCATTATCCCTGAGCGATAACTTCCTTATCCCTCAGGTCGAATACTATCATACAGTTATTTTGGCATTCTTTTCTTTCATGCTGAATCCCCGCATCTCCACCCGTTCCCTTTACAATCTATGCAACATTCGGTATGATAGGATGCTATTTCGTAGTTCTGTTCGGAAACATCCGTTTCAGAACAGAACTAGTCAGATAAGGAGCCTATTCATTTGCATACCGATAATAACGAAGAAAATCAGCAGCATAAAAAAGAAGCGGTTATAGCAATGCTCTCAGAACACTGGGAGGAGTTTATTGCAGCACTCCGCAACCGGCAGCAGCATAACGTAACACTCCCCTACCCTCTTCAAGAATTGGTAATGCTGCTTTCAGATATTGTCAACGAGCAATCTATAGATACTGATGCAGCTCCTTACTGCGACGATGCTATGCTTGAGGCAGCAGATGAAAAAGGCTTACTGGAAAAAGCAAAGTACATCATTTTAAAAACACATACACAGCCCGAAAAAAAGGCTGCCCCGATAGTCAATAAAGATGGACTTTTTGTTATACAAAATGATGGGCAATCGGCAGAATTGGATCCTGTATTCAAAGATTTAGTTGATTCGGTATTATAAACGGTGAAGAAAAAAAGGCTTGCAAAAAGATACGTGAGGTAAAAACAGCTATAAAAGAAAAATAAATCTCGGTAAAATAGGGAATAAAACATTCCCAAAACCTAAAAAGACAGGTATACTGGAAATGATATAGGGAACCTCTAAAAACTTCAGTTTTTTAGAGGTTTTCCTTAGATTTATTTGCGACGTATTTTTTATAAATTATAACAGTATAAGAATTTATAAAAAATACTCGTTGTCAGCTGTGCTGATGAGGCATCTTCTAAAAGCTAACCGAGTTTTTTGCAGATGCCCTATAGAGGCTTTGGAAATCGGTTAAGTTGTTCCGGCAGTTTGTTGTCAGAATCATTAAGTTCCGGCTCGAACCCTGCTTTTTGCAAGCAGGATAAACGACCGGTAGGATTAATAGACCCGTTCGGCAGCAGAGTTATCGAACAGGTCTTATAAAGGAGCACTTGGTATGGGACAAGATAATGCATCTGCTCTTATCCGCTTTATTGATAAAAGTCCGTCGGTCTATCATGCTATTGAAAATGCCGAGGATCTTTTGCGGAATGCAGGGTTTAAAAAATTAAACGGAGAAGATTTATTTAATCTTGAACCGGGAAAAAAATATTTTATTGTTCATAGAAACGGTACTGCACTCATTGCATGGCAAATGAGTGCCCGTATTCGCGCCCGTGCCTTTAGAATAATCGGCAGCCATAGCGATTCTCCTTCTTTGCGGATAAAACCTACACCCGAGCTAACAGTTCAAAATCATTTTTTGAAATTAAATACAGAGGTATACGGCGGTCCTATCCTTTCTACATGGTTTGATCGCCCGCTTTCGCTTGCAGGACGGGTAGTGTTGAAAACCAGCGATCCATTCTCACCGAATGTAAAAACAATAGATTTTGATAAAAACTTGTTAGTCATACCCAATCTTGCTATTCACATGAACCGTGAAGTGAACGATGGATATAAAATCGACAAACAAAAAGATTTACTGCCGCTTATGGGTATTATATCAGACAGTTTTGAAAAACAAGATTTCCTACTCAATTTATTGGCAGCAAAACTTTCTGTTCCCTGTACCTCGATACTCGATTTCGATTTATTTTTGTACAATAGAGAGCCAGGCTGTTTTTGCGGTTTATCCAATGAATTTTTTTCTGTAGGAAAGATTGATAATCTTGGAATGGCGTACGCCTCACTAGATTCGCTTATTCAAGAATCGGAAGCACGTGATTTTATAAAGCTAGTCTGTATTTTTGATCATGAAGAGGTTGGTTCCGCTTCCCCGCAGGGTGCCGGCAGCCCATTTTTAGCAGATACACTACAAAGAATTTCAGCTGCCGCCCCGCAGAATGGATCAGTGCAGCCTTTTGAGCGGTTTCAACAGCAGCTAGCGCAATCATTTTTTATTTCTGCAGATCAAGCTCATGGGCTGCATCCCAACTATCCTGAAAAAAACGATCTCACAAACTTTCCGCTTCTTAACAGAGGACCTGTTATTAAAATAGCTGCTTCAATGAGCTATGCAAGCGATGGTATTTCTTCAGGTATTTTTAAAAGCATCTGCAAAAAAGCAGATGTTCCGTATCAGGTTTTTGTAAACCGTTCCGATATGCGGGGCGGATCTACAATCGGACCTATTACTGCGGAGAATTTGAATATTAGAATGGTTGATATTGGTAATCCGATTTTAGCAATGCACTCTATACGGGAATTAGGCGGTGTACTTGATCAAACCTATATCACTCAAGTATTCCGGCAGTATTTTCGGCCGTAGTATATGCAAAATAGAAAATACAGCCGCCAATGCGGTACTGCGCAAATAGAGTTTTACCTGCCGCAGTATCAGCTGGAGTGGCAGCGGTACGAAACTCAAGAAATATGCTAAAATTACCGAAAACACAAGAGAAAGGGGCTTTTTTACACAGCTATGCCGAATTTAACTGAAATTGCAGAATTTAGAGAAGAACTAAAAAATATTGCTCAAGAACCGCAAATAACCGAAGCGTGGGGCGAACCGGTTTATGATGAACTGCCCGCGCCGGAAGCGGCTCCCGTACCTGATATTGATTTTGATTCATTGCTTTCAGCAGCAGATATACCTGATTTGCAGCCGGCAGCGAATGAACCGGCTCCCGATGCTCTTGAATCGGAATTGCCGGAAATCTCCGCTGCAAGCCCATCAGCAAATATCGAAGAAATAGCCGGCACTGAACCTGATGATTCTGATGGGTTCTCTTCCGATCTCCTTGGCGATTTAGATTTGACGGATATGCCCGCTGATTTTGGTACTGACATGGATATGCCGGATGATGATGCAGGCTTTAGCGTTGATTCCAATTCGGGAGCGGACTTTGATGATTTTCTTTCATCGCTTGATTTAGACTCCGGAACCGCTGACACTGATATTCCGGAGGACTTTAGCGAATTTGGAACACCGGATTCCGATTCTCCAGAACTATCGGCAGATAAGGAAAACATCTCGGATAGTATGCCAGTCGGCATGCCGGCTGGTATGCCGGAAAGTGAGCCTGAGTTCCTTTCAGAAGAACCTGATGAGTTGACCGGCGAACCTACACTCAATACAGAGCGGGATATCGATTCAATGCTTGCCGATTATGATTTCGGCACTAATGCGGAATTTCCGGATACAAATACAGAGTTTAACACCGACGATTTTAGCGTTGATGAAAGCAGTTTCCCAGCGTTTGATGCTATGCCGCAGTCTGACACTGAATCTGAGCCTGACATTCTTTCTGCCCCTGATGAAATGTCTGTGTATTCAGAAGAGCGCGGCGGCTATGAACCGGAAGCAGCAGACGCTCCCATGCCTATTAGTGATGCCAGCGAATCGGCGGATGGCGGTATTGACTTTCCTGATATGGATTTTTCCGGTTTGGATACTGGTACAAGCACTAAGGACTCAGATTATGAGGAGCAGGATGCTGCTTCCCCTGATACGCATACAGACCCCTCTCCGCAAGCGGATTTAGACAACGGATTTGATCCGTTGGGAGGATTCGGCAGCTTAGATGATATTCCTCTTTCCTCATCAGAAAATAATGAAGATGAAGAAAATCAAGGCCATAATGGTTTTGCGCTAGACGACAATGTACTCGATACCGGAATAGCGGAAGTAACCGATGATCAATTCAATCTGCCTGATAATTTTAAAGATTTTTCAAGCGATAGCCGGACGGGTTCCAGTTTTGATTCTGTTATTGCAAAAAGTACCGGCTCATCAGAAAGCGATTCATTAAGTATTGATGATGATGCATATTTTTATTTTTTGAACCGGCTGGAATCATTCCCGCTTAATGTGCAGCTTGCTATTCAAGATTATATTGGAAATGGGGAAGATAGCCAAGAAAATAAAATGGAGTTTATAAAACTCATCATTGCTAATACCTCATTAAAAAAAGTTGTACGGAAACTGGAAAAAATCCTTGATAAATCAATCCCAATTCCAAGAGGCTTTGAACGGAAAAGCGTCGAAGAGTACGAGCGGGAAAAGAAAACGTTTAAGTACTGGTTTATGCAGAAGTTCTTGCCAGTTGCCGTAATGACGGGGTTTGTACTGATTTTTACTGCGTGTATCGGTATTCTTTCGTGGCATTTTATTTATAAGCCGATTACGTCGGAATCGTTATACAAAACCGGTTATACCTATATTATGAATGGGCAGTATGAACCTGCGATTGATAAGTTTGATGAAGCGGGGACATACAAACGAAAAAAGAAATGGTATTTTGCATACGCCCGTGCGTTTAGATCGAAAAAACAGTTTACAGCTGCTGAAAAAATGTATAACCGGCTCCTGCTTGATTTTGAGTATGATAAAGCGGGCGGTCTTGAGTATGCAGATATGCTGACTACAGAATTGCGTAATTATGAAAAAGCTGAAAGAATTTTACAACGGACGCTGCTTGATCACCATCTGAATGACAGTGATGGACTGCTTGCGCTTGGAGATGTGTACATGAGCTGGGCAGAAGAAGACCCCGCCAAGTATGACGATGCAGTAAAAACCTACAGCCGGCTGATTGAGCTGTACGGCGATAGCGACTTATATCTATCGCGCATGCTCCGCTATTTTATCCGTACTGATAATCTTGCCGAAGTGCTGCCGCTGGAAGAGCACTTTCTTACTAATCTTTCAAAATTATCTCCGGCTGATTTAACTGAATTAAGCGGATATTTGCTTGAAAAACGGTATACGCCTAAACCGCTTGATTCTGAAAAGCTGCGGCAGCGTATAGATGATGTGCGCTTCCTCCTAGAAAAAGCAGTGCAGGCTGATAAAAATATGCCGGAAGCATATTATAATCTTGGACGGTTTTTCATCTATAACTATAAACCTGAAGCGGCTTTTGAAAATTTAACCCAAGCCGTACAGCGGTTTGAAAACGCCCCGCAGATGCCGCCGCGGCGTATTATCCAGCATATTGATTCCATGCGGCTGCTGGGGGAGCTTCTGGTTAATCAGAAAAAATTTCTTGATGCACAAGATATGTATGCCGATGCACTGAGTATTTACCGTGAATATACAGCTATAAAACCGCTGCCGCCGAATAAGATTGTCGGTAAGCTGTATCAAGATTATGGCGATATTGACTATTTTATTTCTCATAATTTTGATTCGGCACTTGCTAGTTACCAAAATGCTTTGCGGGAGCTAAATAATACCCCCACCTTGCATTACCGGATAGGATATATTCATTATAAGAAAGAAAATTACCCGCAAGCAATTCAGGCAATGAGCCTCGCGTATGCAGAAAAACCAGATGATAAAAATTTATTATACGGTTTTGGGAATACGCTTTTTAAGCGCGGGGATTATTTTGCCGCACAAGCCTACTATCAGCAGTTGATGGATTTACTTGATTTGCAAAGAGTACGGGAGGGAAAACTGTATCCGAATACCCGCCTTGATGATGCGGCCTTTATCGAAGAATATATGCATGCGTCGAATAATCTTGCTACTACGCTGAATAGACTTTCAGACAGTACCGGCGATTCCCAGAAAAATGCCCGTGCGCTTGCCCTGTATTCGGAATCTACCCGTGCATGGGATGCGCTTACCCGTAACCCCGATACGCTGATACGCTCAAAATCTGTCGGATTGGCATACCTCAATATACAAAATATGGTAAATCCGAAAACAGGCTATAAACCGGAAATATATACTGATATTGCGATGACTCTTCAAAATGAAAAGATTTTGCAGCAAAAAGAGGATAAGTAAATGGACAGTCTGATTTTAAAAAAAATGATGGCTGATGTTGAATCTGGCTGTACGGGTGTGCTGTGTACTATCATCGAATCACACGGTTCTTCTCCACGGGAAGCAGGAACTTCCCTTTGGGTAACGGAGCATACAACAGTTGGAACCATCGGCGGCGGCTCCGCTGAATATGAGGTAATCGCCAAAGCCCGCTCCATGCTGCAGAACACTGAGCAAACGGCTCTGTTACATAAAAATTTAACTGCGGAAGAAGCGCTTGCCTGCGGAGGTTCTATCGGCATTTATTTTGAAAAAATCGGAAATAGCCCTGAGCTGTTTATTTTCGGCGGCGGGCATGTAGGAAGGGCACTTGCAAAACTTGCACCGCTTGCAGGGTTTTCCGTTACGGTGTGGGATGATAGATCCGATTGCATTACAGAAGAGTTTTTTCCCACTGCGCGGCGGATTTGCTGCCCGTCTGAAACACTATTTGCTGACCAACAGCAGTTTTTGAAGTTTCATACAAATGTGTATTGTGTTGCCGTTACGCGCGGACATCGCTGTGATGCTGATGTACTGAGGTTTCTCTATGGTAAAACCGCCGCCTATATCGGAATGATAGGTTCAAAGCAAAAAAATACCGCAGTTGTTACTTTTTTAGCTGAAGAAGGAATCCCTACCAGTTATCTTGATTCAGTATATAAACCTATTGGGCTGCCGATCGCTGCCGAAACTCCTGAAGAAATTGCTGTGTCTATTATGGCAGAGATTATTGCAGTAAAGCGGGGTGGTGATATAGCTGCTCTCCGCAGCCCGTACTTAAAACACGCGTGATCCACAAAGCGGTATGCCCCTCCTCTGCTCGGCTAACAGGTGCGGTGCTATGCTTTCCCAGCCAGCCGGTATATGACTCGCCGTCTCATTAGTGCTGGGAACGAGGATGTCCCAAAAGTTGGTTACTTTCGGGACACCGCCATCAGTAAAGCTGATAACATCCGCAAATTAAATCTAATCTATACCTGCGTTTTTAGAAATACCCTACAGCCATTACGGGGTAGGCGAAACTCCTGCTGCTTTTTTGATAGTTTCGCCTGAAACCTTAGGATCTTTTATCATAGTCATATAGCTTGTTCCGCCAAGTTGGAGTTCAATATGCTTACCTTTGTTTATCGGTGTTAAGGATTGACCTGTGGCCGTAACTATACCCGTAGCCTTATGATATGTAAAAGGCGAAGGAGATTTTACAAACGTTCCGGGCTTATTAGGAAGCTCCATGGCAGTATAGAAAGTTGAGCCGTCAAAATAAATATGGACCATATATCTACCTGATTCAGTGAGCGTTACTTTCCATACACCCTGTAAGTCAGCTGCAGAAGCCTTAGTATTCGGTGAGGGTGATGGAGTAGGTGATGGACCAGGGGTTGGAACAGGTACTGGTGCAGGCGGTTGATTTTGAGGTTCCGGTGCATTTTTGATGGTTTCGCCTGAAACATTGGGATCTTTCGTCAGAATTAGAAATGTTTTTCCGCCGCTTTGCAGATCAATATGATCGCCGTTTTTTACCGGCGTGAGAACTTTATCTTCAACTGATATCGTACCATCACTGTTGTACACAATATCGTGATTCTTTTCAAACGTACCGGGCGCATTAGGATCCTCTACAGCGGCATACAAGGTTGAACCGGCAAAATAAATATGCATCCAGTATTCATTTGGTTCGGTTGTACTTAATTTCCATACACCTTGTAAGTCTGTGGAGGCAGCTTTCGCTGCGGTTGTCTTATTTCCTTGCGGCTGATCACACCCGGTAATCAGCAGTACGGCACTGAGCATGATACTAGCTGCCGTAATCAGTGAAGCAGTCTTATGCCTCATACTAATACTCCTTTACAGCAATACACCCATTCGATACTTTCGTTTTCAAATGGGTGTATTGCTGTAAAAAATAAAATACGGTCGCCGAAAGCGTCCGTAAGGCTATTTCCTACCGATAGCATGAAAATAGCCTTAACGTATATT
>JBQMYN010000087.1:0-8782 GCA_052173475.1 Treponema sp. | reverse complement strand
CGTACGCAAGCACTCGGGGATTTTCTAAATATGCAGGCAAAAGAGCTTCTATTTCCGTCGGAGTAACGGCACCCGGAATAATAGGAACATTTTTTCTTTAGTTTTTAGAGGTGCTCGACAATGCCTTTGGTGTTCTGTCAAATATATTTTTGTATTTTTGCAGATTTTTGTTGATGTCTAATCAGTATAGCACATAAGGCTATTGATGAATGTATGCTCTATGGTATACTAACGCTATGAACACTGTTTATAACTATCGTGATAGATTGATTGATTTTGTTGCTGGTGCAGTACAGATCCCCAGCATTAATCCACCGGGGTGCGAGGAAGCAATGTTGGCGTATCTTGAACAGTTCTTATCTGAATATGGTATTGATTACGCTACCGTGCCTGTTGCACCGCACCGTTTCAATATTGTTGCACGTCTTAGGGGCGCACAAAATACGGACAGCATTGTGTTTACTGGTCATACCGATGTAGTGCCGGTTTCCACGGAAGAGCGAACCCGTTGGCTGTATGATCCGTTTTCTGCGCATAGAGAAAACGGAATGATGTATGGCAGAGGCAGCAGCGATATGAAAGGCGGTTTATGTGCCGCTCTCTATGCAATGGCTTCATTAAAAGAAGAAGGTATTACTCCTCCGAGAGATATTATCTTTGCTGCTACTATAGATGAAGAAAATTTAATGACCGGTTCAAAAGCACTTGTCAACTCGCCTCTTCTTGACGGTTCCTCGTATCTTGTTGTATGCGAACCGACTGATATGCACTTATGCCTCAAAGGAAAAGGCCGTACATGGGCTGAGATTTGTGTAAAAGGTAAAACAGGACATGGTTCGCAAATCGGGGTAGGCGAAAATGCCATTTATACTGCAATAAAGCTTATTAAAAAAATGCAGCATACATCATTTACTGTATACGGTTCGCCTGAAAATGGGGAATCATTTTGGCGTACTTTGGCAATTCATGCAGGGATTGAACCGCAGGTTGTACCTGATACCTGTGTACTAACGGTAGATGCCCGTCTTGCTGCCGGTCATCCGTGCGAGCAGGTGTGGCAGTGTTTGGACGGCTTAATTCAAGAAATGGAACAAGAGATTGAACACTGCCGCATAAACTACACCGTTATAGATAAACGTCCTTCATGGGTAACACCGGAACAGCATTTGTTTGCTCAACACTGTATAAGAACTTTACAGGTATGCGGCATTCCGTATATTCCTGACATTTTTAGCGGATCAACGGATGGAAATATACTGATAGCGAGAGGACTTATTCCTGTGATTATCGGTCCGGGAGATTTACGGGCAGTACATCGGGAAAATGAATATGTGCAGCTGGAGCAACTATATCAGGCGTTTCAATTTTATCGAGAGTTGATGCTTGGTCAGTTCTAGGCGTTATGCAAGAATATATAGGGCTGTATGTCGGCTGTCTGTAAGCCCTTATCGGTGCGCTATCAAAGTAGCTTCAACGCTATCAATACTTATATCGGGGGTTGAGGCACCTGCAGTAATCCCGACCGTGCGGTATGTATATACTGTATCGGGGATTTCGGCAGCAGTTTCGATAAGCCATGCAGGTTTGCCTTGTTCTTGCGCAGTTTGTAACAACCGGCGAGTGTTTGCAGATTCTTTTCCCCCGATAACTAAAATAGCGTCGGTTTCATTAGTAAGTTGAATAAGTGCCTGCTGACGATCGCCGGTTGCAGGACAGATAGTGTGCAGCACTTTCAGCTGAGGATTTTTTTGCAGCAGCATTGTTGCGATGGCATCATACTCACTGCGTTTGATTGTTGTTTGTGCAAGCAGTACGGTAAGATTATCAATAGGCGGTAATTTCCCTGCTTCTTGCACATCTTGCAGCACAATACACCGATTTTGAGCTGTCGCCTCTACAGAGCCTGCAATGCTTTTTATCTCCCCATGATTTTTGTCGCCGGCAAGAATAACGGTATATCCGTTTGCTGCATAATGCGCCGCCCGTTTTTGGCTTGCGGCAACCCGTGGACAGGTTGCATCAATGATAACACAGCCGCAATCAATCAGTTCTTGCCGTTTTTGCGGCGCAATACCGTGCGCCCGTATGATGACTGGAGCTTCAGGTTGTACCTGTGGGGCAAGATGAGCTTCAGTGTCTAAAATTTTTACCCCTTTCCTGAGTAAAAACTGCATGGTTGCCGGATTATGGATAAGCGGTCCATAAGTATACACCGTATGCGCCGTATATGAATCCAGTGCAGACATTACGGCATCAACAGCCTTACGCACTCCCATACAATAGCCAAGTACTGAAGCTCGTTTTACACACTGAATAGCGTTCATAGAAATCTTAAAACTCTTTCACAATGGTACGCAACGCAGTAAGACAGGCATCCATATCTGCTTTTGTTGTTGTATACCCAAACGAAATACGGATAGCACTCTGTGCAATTTCCGGCTCTATGTGAAGTGCTGCAAGAATAGGGCGTGTTTTCTTTTTTGAAGAACATGCCGAACCGGCAGAAACACAAATACCATGGTCTGAAAGGCAGCGCATCATTACCTCAGCCGGAATGCCTTTAAATCCGCATTGAATAATCCAAGGGGAAAACCTGCTGTCATCGGCAGTCCGCGCTGCGGGTATAAGCCTACATTCAGGTATTTCTCGTACAGATTGTAGAAAATACTGTGCGGTATCTTGCGCCGTCTGATACTTTTTTGAAAAATCGTGGTAAGTTTCTTCTAAACAAGCCGCCAGCGCGCAGGCACCCGCAGTATTTTCCGTACCGGGTCGGATAGAGTGCTCTTGCGCACCTCCACGGATAAAACCGGTAAATAGCTGCTTGGCATAGAGTAGCCCAATTCCCCGCGGTCCTCCGATTTTATGTGCGCTCATTGAGGAAGAGTGTACAAAAGGCAGCGCAAGCCGAGTTATCGGCAGTTTTCCAAGTGCTTGCACAGAATCGGTATGGAGGTGAATAGGGCGTTTACCGGCTGAATACTGCGCAAGTGCGTTGCTTATTTCTGCAATAGGCTGAATAACTCCAATCTCATTATTAACTTCCATAACGGCTGCAAGCACAGTGTCTGAGCGGAGTGTTTTTAAAACCGCTTGGGGAGTAATAATACCATTTTTATCCGCAGGGATAGAAAACACTGTCCATCCGCATTGTTCCATGCTATGCGCTTGCTCGCGGACAGATGGATGCTCAAGAGAACTTATTGCAATACTACCCGCAGCCGGACGCATCAGCAAAGACAGCAGCAGCAAGCTATTGGATTCAGAGCCGCCAGAGGTAAAATAAAGAGTTTCCGGCGGTACACAGAGTACCTCCGCACAGCGGCGGCGGGCATCTTCCAGTAGAGCGCGGGCTTGCACTCCTAAGGGGTGTACTGAGGAAGGGTTTGCAAATGTTGCTGAGGCATTGATATATGCTTGTGTAATAAGTTCCGTTTTGGGGATTGCCGTTGCTGCCCAGTCTAAATAAATCATTGTAAAACCTCCCGTATAGTATGTTCATGTACAGCATACAAACCGTTGACTGTCCATTGCTTTTGCAATACCAGACGTATTTCGCCTTGTGTATTTTTTTTATCACTTTTCATTGCATGGAGTATTGCATCAGCAAAAGACGTTGCCGGTATATTGGGTATGGGGTATACTGCTTCTGTACACCAGCCGTACTGCCGGATAAGAGTGCTTAATTCTTGCGCATACAGCGGATCAGTTACGCCTGCCTGTACACCGGCAGCTAATGCCCGCGCCATGCCCCATGCCACTGCTTCACCATGCAAAACGGAAAAATTGCTGATACTTTCTAACGCATGCGCAAAGGTATGCCCGAAATTCAAAAAACTCCGTTCGCCTTTTTCAAAAAAATCAGCTGCCACGACCGCTGCTTTTGCTTCGACTGCACTGCGGATAGCCGGAGCAATACAGGCTGTATCGCCATGCAGCAGTGCTTCGCTGCTGGTTTGAAATGTGCCGTATAATCCGCAGTCATACAGTACCGCCATTTTGAGTATTTCTGCTAAACCGGCGTGATATTGCGGATATGGCAGGGTTTTTAACACTTGCGGGCAAATAAATACAGTTTCCGCAGCATAAAATGTTCCGGCACTATTTTTATACGGCGGGACATTTACCGCAGTTTTTCCGCCTACCGCAGCATCTGCCATGGCAAGCAGTGTGGTTGGGACAAGAATGCAGCGGATACCGCGCATATACAGCGATGCGGCAAAAGCGGTTATATCGCACACTACACCGCCCCCAAATCCGATAAGTAGTGCATTTCTATCAAGTTCTGCTTCGGAACATGTGCGTAAAACAGCTGCTGCAGATGAAAAATTCTTTTCGGTTTCCCCTGCCGGCAGTATCGCCGCCGGAATTTCCTGTTGAAAATTAACTGCATATTGTAAAAGCGGCATGGTATTGGTATCGCATACATAAAGCGCATTATATCGCCCGTTCTGTACAGGAATTACAGGGAGACGGACACAGTTAGGTTCATATATGATACGGGTTTCACCCCTTGGGGTAGAAAAAGTAAAATGATTAGGAGCCATTGCGTATACTATATAGAGTTTCAGCTGCTTTTTGTATCTTTTATCTTTAAAAAAAGCATTTTTTCAGTTTCATAACCCGGGTTCAAATCTGCTTTCCAATAAAAGAACAACCGTATGCCTCTGATGCTCCGTTTGCCTGCCTTGAGCGGATCAGATTCCCATATAGGGACTGTAATAAGGGCAGGAACTTCGTTTGCCTCCATAGTAAACTGTACTTCTCCAGCTGGTTCGGTAAGCTGTACCCATGAAATATTTTGAAATGTTGCAGCAGCAACCTTCCATTCCTGTTTTGATACACCGTCATAAACCGACAGGCGCGGCTCTGCATTGCCGTCTTGTTCAAGCGCAATATCCAATTCTACCATAAAGTACGCAGAAAGATTAAAGGGACTGTCATTTTTTAAAATATACTGTACTTGTGTGCCTTCATTAAAAAATGTGTACTGTTTGCGCAATGATACGGGCTGTTTAATGGTATCAAAATGCCCTGAGGTACAAAATTTTAACTCTCCCCGTATGGTATCGCATTCAATTTCTTGGTACACATTTTGAGAAAATACTTCTGTGAGTGCATCAGTTTGTTCCAATTTTAATGCATCAAGTATATCCTCAGAAACCAGATAATCAGTGAACATACCGGCATGGTTAAGCGGTACATCACAGTAGTTTTTATAGGATGAAAAAACATCGCATTCAAATACTATACCGCCGCGGTGGTGTACATACATATTGAGAAACTGCCGTTGAGACAAAAACTCTTTTAAACCGTCTAAATCAATATCATACCGGATAAGTCCATCGGTAAATACATCTTGTAAGCGGGTTTGCTTTTCAGCAATCAAGAGATTCCGGTATGCAGCGCGGCGTAAAAGGCAGCGGTATGGTTCAGAACGGCTGTTAAGGGTAAAAAACTCTGCGGTTTGCCCTTTCCAAAATTCCTGCAACGCGTATTTTTTACGAGATTTATCGCCTTTTACGCCGTTTGCAAGTACATGTACATACATCATTTTTGTATAAAGCTGGAATGCAGGACGGTTCATTGTCAACACTTGTTTTACTGAAGCACCGGCAACAGTATCGGCATATATCATATTCGGCGGAATATATGCAAGCGGCGGTACCTTTTTTTGCTTCATAATGGCTGCCGTATTAGTCAGTTTTATTTCCGACTGGGGAGATGCGCAAAGATTAAGGAATGAAGAAAGCCATGAATCGCCTTCTTTATTCTTTTCTAGCCCTTTTATATAGGTATCAATAGGCAAAAACAAAAGATACACTGATTCGCATTCAGGCGGCGCAGATTCGGTAATTTTTTTATAAAACGATTCAGGCGGCTGCTGCATAATATCAGGATCGCCCCAGATGTATGGAAATGCTGTTATTGTTTTTCCGTTATCTTCAAGTGTAACCGGTGCAAAACACGGAGCATGCTCCGTTAAACCTGTTTTGCTGGTGGGAAAAAGTCTACTGTCTAGTAAACAATATTCCATACCGCATTTCGTAATCGGGGTAATAAGAGACGGCAGCCATGCAGAACCGGTAAGGAAGAGTCCTCGCGCACGTTTATCATAGTGAGAGCGGATTGCTGTAGTCATCAATTCCAGCTGACCGATAATATCTGAAACAGGGAGCATAGAGAGATAGGGCTGATAATAGCCGCCGGTAAGTACTTCAATTTGTTTACGGGCAACCATTTCGCTAATAAGCATAGCATACCCCTGCCGCTTTTCTTTCTGCCGTTCAATAAAACTGCCGGCAGTGTAGAGGGTAAGCGGGAGCTTTTCCATGGCATGAATACCTGAAAAAAATGCTTTAAAATCCGGTAAAGCTGCTGCTTTATCTGTTTTTTGAATATGAGAGATAGAAAGTTGCGCACAAAAACAAAACTGTACTGTTTTTTTCAGGGTATTCACACAGCATCCTTCACAAAAAATCCGCAGCAGCATTGTGCGTGCGGTTGCATTCCACTTGATAGGTAAACCCGCTACGCGGTATAACTGCCGTCTTCCACACTCCTGCGTTGCCGTGTTCTAGTGCCTGCGCACCACCGTATAAACACGGAATAGGAATGTGTAAGCGGAACCTATCCCATACCTGCTAAAACCAATTTAAAGAAAAAATATCGGAGAAAACAGGCCATTACTTGAGAAAAAAATCAGAATGAGTGTATACGATTTTTTATGATTAGGGAAGTAGTGATTATGGGGAAACCGTGGATTCTGTATAGGGAACCGCTGAAAACTGACAGCCTGCCGGCTTTTTCTTAGATTAAATTTGCGATGTTATCAGCTATGCTGATGAGACTGTCGATGTCGATGGTATTGATAGTCCCATACTCATACAGCGGATAGCCGTTAAAAATCTGTGTTTGGGTTTTGGTATTCCCTAGACGAATATAGTAAAAAAGAGTATACTCGATCCGTTTGATAGCTTCGTTGTCGAATAGATCGATAAGTTCAAATATCTTATTTAAGGTAACGGGGTTGTCCAAAAACTGAAAGCCTATCGGCTTTCCCTGCAAGGAAATGATGTATTGTATAGGTAACGGGGATGGTATGCCGTCAGCGTTGATTTATATCCGTTCTTAAGGAGTACATAATGAATAAAATCATACGAATAGCGGTGTTATTGCTATGCGAATTTTTATTAGTTGTTTCATGTAGTGGAAAATCTAGTGCAAATGTACTAACAATTGCAGCAACCCCTGAACCGCATGCAGCAATGCTGCAATGTATTACCGATGATCTTGCAGCGGAGGGGATTACACTGAAAATAACTGAGTTTACCGATTATATTACCCCTAATGATGCTGTGGAATCCGGTGAGCAGCTGGCTAACTTTTTTCAGCATGTTCCATATATGGAAAGTTTTAATAAGGAACATGGATACCATTTGGTAAGTGCCGGCACCATCCATATAGAGCCGCTTGCCTTATACTCAAAAAAGCATAAAGATGTTGCTCAATTTGCAAAAGGAGCATCAATTGCTATTCCTAACGATCCTACCAATGAAGCCCGTGCGTTATTGCTGCTGGAATCGAAAGGGCTTATTACTTTACGGGAAGGTGCAGGGCTTGCTGCCACCAAAATGGATATTATTGAAAATCCGCATCAGTTTGACATTTTGGAAATTGAAGCGGCTTCTCTTCCGCGTATTTTGGATGATGTTGATGGTGCTGTTATTAACGGAAATTATGCAATACCGGCAGGTTTTTCTGCTGCTAAAGACGGCTTGTTGGTAGAAGGCAAAGATTCTCCGTATGCGAATATTATTGCTGTAAAAGCCGGTAATGAAAACGATCCTCGTATTAAAGCATTGCTAAAGGCTTTACAAAGTCAGCGTATAAAAGATTTTATCGCTCGCCAGTATCCGAATAGCGAAGTATTGCCTGCATTTTAATGCAAGGGGATAAATGAAGAGGATGCTATGAAATATTATAGGTTACGGACTATTTTTTTTATCATTACTTGTATGGTACTGCTGCCGCTTGCTGCATTTGCCCAAAACAAGCAGGATGCCTTAAAACTCTATAGAAATGGGCGGAGTTTGGATAGTGCCGGGCGGTCTGAGGAAGCTAAGAAGCTTTATCAGGAGGCTGTTAGTATTTGTCAAGATGAACTTAAAAAAAATCCGGGCAATATCGATTCGTATACTGTATATACATGGTCGCTTTTCCGCTTGCACCGCTACCGTGAAACAGTGAACTTATGTATTGATGCTTTAAAAATTGCTTCCGATGTACGGATTATTGAAACACTGGGCGAGGCATATTTTTTTATAAACGACTATAAAGAATCATTGCGGCAAATGGAACGGTACATAGATATGGCACCAACTGGTGAACGGATTAGCGTTGCCTATTTTTACGCTGGTGATATTTATAGATTAACAAAACGATACCAAAAAGCAGATATTGCATACTCTACCGCTGTATATTTAGAACCGTGGAATCCGCTATGGTGGTATCGCTTAGGACTCGCGCGGGAACAGGCGGGTAATAAAAATACAGCTTTACAGGCTTATGAGCGGGCTTTAACGATCCGGAAAGATTATAAAGAGGCAGCCGAAGGCGTAGCACGGTTAAAATAAGCTCGTAGTTGCAAGGATATTGTACAGGAGGGGCTGTCTAAAAACTGAAAGCCTATCGGCTTTTTCTGTAAGGAAATGATCTATACTATACCCGCTAAAGCGGATTGCGAAACAGTTTTTGGTGGTGAGCTTTGCTCACCTGTTTC
>JBQMYN010000086.1:0-9424 GCA_052173475.1 Treponema sp. | reverse complement strand
GAAGTCTCGAAGTTCAAGGTTTAGCTTTCAGAACGGACACGGATGCCGCTGGTTCTAGTCAGTAGCGTGTTTGCCTGCAAACACGTAGGTACAAAATGTACAGGGATGTACATTTTGTACCGTGCCTGTGGTTAATTTGTGCTTGCGCCTTGTAGTTTCAGAAGTGCCATGGATGGCACTGGTTCCAACCAGTAGTGATGGGGATGTCATTGCCGGCGACAAAAAGTTGGTTACTTTCGGGGCATACTCATC
The DNA here is from genome assembly GCA_052173475.1 of Treponema sp. GTDB lineage: Bacteria > Spirochaetota > Spirochaetia > Treponematales > Treponemataceae > Treponema. Next base: position 9,172 of record JBQMYN010000086.1, on the reverse strand, counting down.
AGCACAGCTGATAGGCTTTCAGTTTTTGGACAGCCTCTCGTCGTTAAAAATGTACAGGGATGTACATTTTTAACAGGGAGCATCTCTAACAACTTCCGTTTTTAGAGATGCTCTATTGTTCTATTATTGATTACTAATTCAGGGATGAACATTGTAGTTATTATACTGCGGAATTTCTATTTTAGGTTTCCTTACCTCTTGACACTGAGAAAAAAATAGCTGAAAATAAGTATGTACTTATTTTACTACTTAGAAAGGAGTTCGTTATGAAACGAAAAGTCATAGTGTTCTGTGCTGCGATTAGCATATTCGCAACGCCGGTTATGTTTGCACAAACAAAGAGCAATGGAGAGCAAAACAGCGGAAATATGATTACGGTTGAAGAGGCATATCTAAATTCAATCGAAGGTGTAATGATTAAAGAAATGGTTTCAGCAGAGGGACGGGACTCAAAAATTGTTGCACTCCAGTATATTGAAGATGCACTCAATGAAGGGCGGAAAACTGAAGAGATACAGGCTGCCCTCAGCAGCCTCGCTACTGTGGGTATATCATCTGTGGTACAGGAGAATGGAAGAGTTATTAATAACTATCCGGATATCAGACGTAAAGCTTGTGAGCTGTTAGGAAAAATGGGAACTGTAAAGTCCAAAGATGTACTCGTTGCGGTTATGTATACCGATAATGAGCCGTCAGTCATCAGTGCAGCTGTTAAGGCACTCGGAACAATCGGTATTAATGAAAATGATGAAGTGTCCGATATGATAAACTGGATTGCCCGTAAATTTGATACAGTGAACCCCACAAGTTCACTTGCGCTTGATATACTGAATACCTTTGAAAGAATGTCCGGATCAATTGCAAACAAGCGGGATATGATTGAAACAATTATGCGCATTGCAAATAACTATAGCTATGTAACGCCTGTTAGAACAAAAGCTCATGATTTGGTGCGCAAAATCAGCAGTGCTGAACAGAATAGCGGAAAATAAGCGCGGAAACAGGGCTATCAACAAACGTTGTTTTTGTATAGCCTTGTTGACGGTATATACTTTTTGAACTTCAGCTATTGATGTATAAAGGCTGAAGTTCAAATTTAGCGGGGGTATCTCCAAAAAGTTACGTGCTTTTTTGGAGATACCCCCGCCTTGTCTTATAGATTAGACTGTAAAGAATTTTAGTATTGGGAACCTCTAAAAACGGAAGTTTTTAGAGGTTCCCTATGATTTTAATTCAATAAAATCAATTTCTACCCCATTAGGATCGAGCGCAGTCAGCATTTTTTTGCCGTCCTTTACGGTGCGCGGCATCATAGTAATAGAAACATCGTGTTTCCGTAAGTATTTTTCTGTTTCGCCGATTTGGTCTACGATAAATGTGAGAGAAATGGAATTTTCTTTTTGGGGCTTTGCACGTTCATTATAAATAAGCTCAAGCCGCCCACCAGATTGGGGATCGCTTAAAAAAGCAATTTGCTTTCCCGGTGCAGCAGACATCATTGTCTCAAACGTTAAACCGATAATTTTTTGGTAAAAATGGAGTGATTTTTCCATATTTTCGGTTCTAATAACAATACTATTCATTTTCATAGCATTCTCCTTACAGTAGGGAACTTCTAAAAAACTCAGTTTTTGAAGGTGTGCTTTGCGCACCCGTTTTCCCTAGGTTTAATTTGCGATGTTGAGATGAAAAATATACTTCCTTATACATTATACATTTTCATCGTATTGACATCAGCGGCATCTAAAATCTAAGGAAGCTGTCCAAAAACTGAAGTTTTTGGACAGTCCCGTATATTAGAAATCGCCGTCAGTGTTACTAATGAGGCATTTTCTATATAAAAAATTATGCCGATTATGTCAGTATAGCGCAAAAATGGTTTTTTAGCAAAAAGAATCTCAGAAACCTGTCTAAAAGACCGTTGCCTATACCTGAGTTTTTTGCAGATTCCCAGACCTGTTTGGAAGCTTCCGTTTCATAACAGTGTATCTTGAAATGTGGCACCTCTAAAAACTCGGTTAGATTTTTAGAGGTGCCTATGTGATGTTTAAACTCGCCGGTCTGTTCGACAACCATGTTATCGGATAGGTTTATTTATCATGCCGGTTGCTGCTTGCCGTCCCTCCCTTGATAACATATATCGTCCTTGCTATAATTAAATTTTTGAAATGAGATGTTTGCATTTGTCAGCCTGTGTGACAACTTCCGTTTCGGAACAGGGCTACTATGCGCATTTTTGTTAGTAACTGTTAAAAATATTAAGTCTTTATATAGCAATGATTTAATTAAAATACCGCAGATAAAACGATGAACACCGGCAGGTACTGCGGGTATAGAGGGAGCTTCTAAAAACTCGGATAGATTTTTAGAGGTACCCAGAAAAAGAGGGAGCTTTCATTATGAAAAAAATAAGCATTATATTGTTAGCCGTTGGAGCGGTTCTCAGTGGCGGTTGCGGTAAAAGCGGGCAAGCTGGGCATTCAGCTGATGTGCAACAGCAAGCGTATATTGCTGAACTGCAAGAGCGAACCCGACGCATTTACGATGATCCGAATATATCCAATTTTGAGAAACAGTTTCTGCCGCAGTATGCGATAGAAACACCCGAACCGGAGCAGAGGACAAAGATACCGGCATTTAAAGCCCCCGTCCCTCGATCACAATCCGCTGCGGATGTATCGGTTATTCCCGGTTTGCGCCCGCTTACAGCATATAAAACCGCCTATACTTCGGAACGGAAAGCCAGCGGATCCGGCAGTAATGCTGCTGTTCCTGCAACTTTGCAGGGTGGTGTTGCTCCTGCTGAACAGCAGGAGGGTAGGGGAGCGGAAACCATCGAGCTTGCACAGCAGGAACCTTTTACGGTCGCCGATTGGGGACCAAAAGGAAAGATACCTGCAGCCGCATCTGCACCTGCTTTTTATGTCGTGTTTTCCTTGCCGGTTAAGGCAATCGGTGTTCTTGATAAGCCTGAAGCCGCATCGCCGTATCTTGCAATCAGTCCAGCCGTAAAAGGTATTTTCCGTTGGTACGGTTCGCGCTGCTTAGCCTTTGAGCCGCAGGAAGGTCTTATTCCCGGGCAAGACTATACCATGACGGTACAGGAGGAATGCAGAGCCTTAAACGGTAAAAAAATACAGGGAAAACGGCAGTTCACAGTCCGCAGCGAGCAGCTTGCTATTACCTATTTCCAGCCCGGCTATACGCTGCGGAAAAACTCAAAACGCTGGATACCAATTAACAAAAACAACCTTATCCCTGAAGCGGCAAACGAAGTCTTGATCACCTTTAACTATCCCGTACAGCCCGCAGAATTGCGATCCGCTTTTTCTGTGTCGGTACAAGAGGAGGGAAAACCTGCGGTTCCATATAGCTGCACGCTTACCCGTCCCGAAGGGAAAAACGATAACTCCCTATTAGCTAATATCAAAGGGAGTATACCTTTTAATGCAGCCGTTACCCTAACAGTACAGCGGTCAGACGGCTCAGTAACCACTGCTTCATACCATACCCTCACGCCTTTTACTTGTAATAAGGCATTTGTCTATCATTATGATTACGGCTATATCCATCCGATACGGCTGGACTTCTCGCATAACATTGATAAAAAGAGCATCCGTAATAATATTTCTATTAGTCCGCTTCTTGTAATCGGTGAAAAAAATATTGAAGTAATCGGCTCAACCGTACTGCTTCACGATTTGCCGGTTACGTATCAAGAAGAATATACCGTTACCGTTCGGGACGGCATAAAAGACACCTATGGAAGAACTCTTGCCTCCTCCGGTGTATATCGTGTAAAAATCCCCGATGCACCGAGCTTTATGCACTATGCAGATCATGGACGGCTCATGTTGGAAGCTGCCTATCCTCATATTTTCCTACTCAATTATCAAAATATTCTTGCCCCTTCAAGCTACACGGCGGAGGAAACTAATAATCCTCTTTGTGTTCCGCTTAGCAAAAAATATGATACCGCAGCTGCAAAACCTTTGAATACTACGGTACGGAATACACGGCAGTTTGAAGCAGTTGATCTGAATCCCTATCTTAAAAATGGTAAAGGCTTTGTTAGCATTGCTTCTAACGTAACTCTGCCGCCTTATTCACAGCGGGATAAAAAACCGCGTATAGAGTACAGCAGTTCAACCATTCAAGTAACTGATCTCGGTATTACTGTCCGCTCAGCGTTGAATAAAACCCTTGTGTTGGTTACAAAACTTTCGACTGGGGAGCCGGTGGAGGGCGCATCCGTATATTTTTATGATGCCGTATCCAGCTATGAGGGATCGGCGGTTAGTCCCGAACAAGGTGCTCAGCATCCTTTTGCTTCGGGTACGACCGATAAAGACGGGCTTGTTATCCTTGCGCATAACATTGGCAGTCTCGATTTTTTCCGAAAAGCTGATTACGCTGCCGTATTTGTTGAAAAAGAGGGAGACCGCGCCGTCTTTTATCCCACGTCCCATAATCCATGGCACTTTAACGTTTCTTCAATCGCCGAACCCTATGAAGTAGCAGAGACTCGCCAGCGAACCTATATCTTTTCTGACCGCGGACTGTATAAACCCGGAGAAAAGGTCTTGTTCAGAGGCATCGACCGTACACAGCAGTTCGGCATATTTACACCCTATTCGGGTAAATATACTGTTACCTTATCAGGCTATTCATCGGAAGGGGACATTGTTGTTATTGATACCATCAAAGACGTATGTACTGATTCAGGCAGCTTTTGGGGAGCTTTTGACATACCGGAAAACGCAGCGCCCGGACCATACAGTATTGTTTACCGGCGGGAGGAAAAAAACAGCGAACCGGAAGAATGTACGATTACCGTTGCCTATTTTGAAAAACTAAAATACCAAACGGAAGTAGACCTGCTGCAAACCCCGCTTATTATGGGAGACACAATCACCGGAATGGTATCTGCCTCATATCTTTCGGGGGGAGGACTTGGCGGAGCATCGTACCGGGGGAACTGGATGCGGCAGGGGGCTTCTTTTGAACCCGTGCATCCTTCGCTGAAAAAATACCGTTTTGGGACATCCGGGTATGGGATACATCACGTTGCATCGTTTTCGGGAACACTCTCGGATGCCGGAACAGCGGAGCTTTCTTGCAAGGCGGCGGATTCGGAGGGCATTGTCGGGTTGCCCTACCGGTATGTTACGGAAGTTTCGATAACCGATTTAAGCAATCAGCAAATATCCGCGCGGAATGCAGTTATTGTGCATCCTGCCGCTTTCTATTTTGGTATTGCGCCGCCTGAAAAACTTACCGGCTTTGCGGAAAAAGGACAGGAACTTGTTTTCCCGTTTATACTTGCTTCTCTCGACGGCAATCCGCTTACTGATACCAGAGGTGCTGGAGGAGATTTTTCTGTTGAGCTGATACGGGAAAACTGGAAGCTCGTGCAGGAGCGCGGTTCAGGCGGCAGTATTTATTCAAATTACGAAAAAGAACTCATTACTGAATATTCAGAAAAATTGAAACCGGCTGTAAAAGGAACAATACGGCTAACGCCGCAGAATGCAGGATCGTATATCCTTTCCGTAAGCGGTACTGATACGAAGAGCCGAAAGTTCAAAACCGATTACCATTTTTATGTTACCGGTTCAGGAGCAGGTTTTTGGGATCGGGATTATGAAGACTCAGTGCGTCTTATACCTGATCAGCCGCTGTATAATCCCGGCGACACCGCTCGTATTTTGATGAAAAGTCCTCTTCCGAAGGGCAGATATTTAATTACGGTGGAGCGAGAGGGTATTTTTACGGAAGAAATCCGCGAATTTGACGGCAGTACGCAAGTATTGGAAATTCCAGTTGCGGCTAATTACGTTCCGGTTGTATATGTTGCCGTTTCCTCGTATTCGGTGCGGACAAAAGAACCGGTACATAAGTATGGCGAACGTGATATGGATAAGCCGAAAGGTGTTTTCGGTATGACACCGGTATTCGTTAATCCCCGCGTAAAAGCATTTTCTGTTGAAATTGCAACAGATAAGTCTGTATATAAACCCGGAGAGGAAGCAGTTGTTACGCTGACAGCGAAAAGGGGCGGTAAACCTTTAGCTGGTGCGGAATTAACCCTACTTGCGGTAGACCGCGGCGTACTTGATTTAATTGACTATCACGTTCCCAATCCGCTTGATTTCTTTTATAATCCCGAGCATTTTCCGCTCGGCGTTATTGGAGGCGATTCCCGTTCGTGGCTGATGGCCCCAATTGTTCAAGAGGTTAAAACACTGGCTGGCGGCGACTCAGGAGGCGGCAAGGGCGACGGCGCAAATGAACGCAGTAATTTTAATCCGACAGCAGTTTTCGTTCCTTTGTTGACAACCGATGTACAGGGAACGGTAACGGCAAAGTTTGTGCTGCCGGATACGCTGACCAGCTACCGTATTACAGCTGTAGGAACGAAAGCTGACCTATTTGCCTTGCATGAAGAGGAAATTACCGTGCGAAATCTTGTAAATGTATTGCCGGTAATGCCTCGCCGTCTCCGTGAACGGGACACGGCAGAATGCGGTGTTCTTATCTCAAATACGGATAGCAGGGATCACTGCATTACGGTCAGTGCGTCAGTCCGTGCGCCGCAGCCGCACCGCGATTCTGTAGACGGTACACAAGCAACGATAGGAAGAAGCCCGAAAGCCGCAAAAGATACCCAAAGCGGCGGCGGTCAAACAGGAGCGGCTTTTATCGACGGCGAGACCGCTCATACCGTTACCGTTCCAGCGGGCAGGCAGGCAGCCGTATATTTTGATATTGCGGCAGCTCAAGCGGGGACTGTGGAAACGGTATTCTCTCTATCCTCCGGGATCCTTAACGAACAACTGATACAGCCTCTTACGATTGAGCGTCCTTTTGTTTTTGAAACTGTTACCGCAAGCCGCATTATCGGTAAAGACGAACAAATGTATGTAGAGGGGGTAATTCTTCCATCCGGTGCCGATAGAAATACCGGATCGCTCGCTGTTACACTGGATTCTAGCGGGCTTGGTTCACTTTCGGCAGCTATTGATTATGTATTCGAGTATCCTTTCTTGTGTATGGAGCAGCAGTCTGCCCGCATCCTGCCGCTTGTATTGTTTGAAAAATACATAGATGTGTTCTCTTTGAAAAGCAAGGTCTCCGATGTACACGCTACGGTTTCAAAAACTTTTGCAGCATGGGCAAAGGAACAGCATCAGGACGGTGGTTTTCCCTATTGGCCGGGCGGCGGGGAATCTGATTTCTATGTTAGTTTGCGGATTGCACACATCTGCGCCGCCGCACAGCAGCGCGGGTATACGGAACGGGATGTCGCTATAGATACTGAAAAACTTGCTGTATACATTTGGTCTGAGCTGCTTGCAAACCGAAAAGAATTTTCACCATATCTCCAAGCGTATGCGTGTTTTGTGCTTTCGCTGAATAATATCCGTATTCCAAACGGCATCTTAACGGATATTAAGGCACTTGTTACACCGCTGGCGGCGCACGGCATCTCGCAGCCGGATGATCTTGCCGTTATTGCGCTGCTTGGTTTAACATACGCACAGCAGGACAGTGCCGGTGGTGCAGCTGCCGCCGCTGAATGTGCAGAAACGATTATTTCATGCTGCCGTTTTACAACCCGCAGCGTAACGCTTGCTGTACCGCCGCCGCGGTATAACCGGTTCTGGTGTAGTAACGATACTTCCCTCGATTTAGCACTTATCCTGCAATGTCTTGTAAAGACTGCTCCCGATCACAGCCGTGAAGATGCGGTAAGAGCAGTTTTATATACGCTGCTGCAGCGGCAGCGGACAGGTATGTGGCAAAATACGGCAATCACTGCGCAGGTGATGGAAGCAATCTATGACTACATCTGCTATGCGCAGCTTGATTCTACTGATCTGACGGCTCAGGCAGCGATTGAGGAAACGGAACTTTTCTCCGCTGCTTTTAAAGGAGCGGGAGCGCAGCCTGTTTCGCAGCGTTTTTCTTTCAAAGATGAGTTATTGTCGCATATAAAAAGAGATACGCTTGTGCCGCTTCGCTTTAATAAAAGCGGTACAGGGCAGCTGTGCTATACTGCATCGCTTTCCTATGCGCTGCCGCAGGAACAGCTGGATGCGCGGGACGAAGGATTAGGTATTTCTTACACAATCCGGGACATCGCTGCCGGTAAAACGCTTGCGCCCGATTCGGAAACTTCACCGATTATCACGCTTGAAAGCGGTAAAACCTACGAGATGACGGTACATTTGTCGTCGGGAAAGGATTATACGTTTGTTGCGCTTAGGGCACCTATCCCATCGGGAGCGGAGATTTTAGACGATACATTCGTAACAACTGCCTCTATGCAGGAGGATGCGGATGACGATGGCGAACCATTGACGGATTGGCGGAGTGTAAGTAATTACGAAATATATGATAACGAAGTGCAGTATTTCTGGAATATGTGGAAAAAAGGCAGCACTACGGTACAATGTAAGTTCCGCGCAGCCCGCCGCGGCGTATTTCCCTGTCCGCCGGTAACTGCCGGGTGTATGTACGAAAACGAAATCTTTGGACGCAGCAGCGGCACTCTTTATGTGATTAAATAGCCACCGAATGGGGCTATCAATGCTGATGCCGGCGGTAATGGGAATAGCCAAGCTTTTGAGCAATGGATTCGGCACAATTGCTTATCCATTGCAGTATTCCCGAAAGAGGAGAATAGGTACTTATGAGTTCAATAGATATAGCGTTACTGTGTAGGGCTTTAAGCGACAGTACCCGTTTAGAAATAATTAAAATGCTGAATGACGGGGAAAAATGCGCCTGCAAAATAGTAGAACGGTTTTCGATTACTCAGCCGACGCTTTCATACCACATGAAAATACTAACTGAGTTTTTAGAGATGCCCTGAAGACTTGTCGAGCCGTCTATTACTGCACGGGGGGCGGACACTTAATAAAATGAAAAAAAAGTAAATTTTTGCTTAAGTGTTTTTTTGGTATTCCGATAAGATAAATAAGCACAGTGAGATGGGGTACTGCCCTATCATGTGCCTCGTCTTCTGTGTCGGATAGCAGAGGATCTGGAAATAATTATTGACATATCGGCAGGGATGCCGTGGCGGAATTATATAACTATCTGCCAAAAATCGCCGAAGGAGTAGCAATATGATCATTAATCACAACATGAGTGCTATGTTTGCACA